>JBILDK010000351.1:0-3553 GCA_044352625.1 Planctomycetota bacterium | reverse complement strand
CAGAACAAGGATGCGCCATGACCAAGCTCGCCCTTGGTGCCGCCGTCCTCAACCAGACCCCGCTCGATTGGGAGGGCAACCAGCGGCGTATCGTCGCGGCGATCCGCGCAGCACGAGACCGTCGTGTCGGCCTGCTATGCTTGCCGGAGCTGTGCATCACCGGTTACGGCTGCGAGGACGCCTTCCACGGCCCCGACATCGTGGTGCAGGCCGAGCGCGTCCTGTTGGAGCTGCTGCCCGAGACGCGTGGTCTGGTCGTGTGCATCGGCCTGCCCCGGCTGCATCACCGGGCCCTGTTCAACTGCGTCGCTGTGGTGGCCGATGGGCAGGTCCTCGGCTTGGTGGCTAAGCAACACCTCGCCGGGGATGGAATCCACTACGAACCACGCTGGTTCAAGCCGTGGCGCGACGGCGTCGTCACCAGTACCAGGATCGGGGATGCCGAGGTGCCACTCGGTGATCTGCTGTTCGAGGTCGGCGGCATCCGCTTCGGCTTCGAGATCTGCGAAGACGCCTGGGTCTCGGAGCGACCCGGGGCACGCCTCGCCGCCCACGGAGCCGACGTCATCCTCAACCCCTCGGCCAGCCACTTCGCCTTCGGCAAGCTGGCGGTGCGCCACCGCTTCGTCACCGAGGGCAGCCGTGCGTATGGCTGCGCCTACGTCTATGCCAACCTGCTTGGCAATGAGGCCGGGCGGGCGATCTACGACGGCGGTGCGCTCATCGCCGCCGGTGGCGCGGTCGTCGCCCAGGGCGAGCGTCTCGGATTTTGCGAATGGAACCTGACCACGGCGACCGTCGACATCGCAACCGCCCGGCTCGCCCAGGCCCGCACCGCCAGCTTCCGCCCGGCCCTGACCGAGCACACCGACCTGGTCCGCGCCGCGCACGCGTGGCCGGTAGCCACAGCCGCCACGCCGCCAGTTCCACCCCTCGACGGCTGGGAAGCCAGCGCGACGCTCAAGGAGGAGGAGTTCACCCGCGCCGAAGCGCTGGCGCTCTTCGATTACCTGCGCAAAAGCTGGTCGCAGGGTTTCGTCGTCAGCCTCAGTGGTGGCTGCGATTCGACGGCATTGGTCAGCCTGATCAGCCTGATGGTGCAGCGAGCCATCACCGATCTGGGTGTGGCTGGTCTCCACGCTCGGCTGGCCCACGTGCCCGGCCTGAATGATGCTGCCCATGCGGCAACGATCACCGCCCGGCTGCTCACCACGGTCTATCAGGGCACCGCCAACAGCAGCCAGGTCACCCGCGACGCCGCGAGCCAGGTTGCGGCCGCGATCGGGGCCACCCACCGCGAGATCGAGGTCGACGTCTTCGTGCGCAGCTACACTGAGGCCGTGGGTCGGGCACTCGGCCGCACACCGACCTGGGAAAAGGACGACCTGGCGCTGCAGAACATCCAGGCGCGCGTCCGCGCACCCGGCGTGTGGATGATCGCCAACCTGGAGAACAAGCTGTTGCTGGCGACCAGCAACCGCAGCGAGGCCGCAGTCGGCTACGCCACCATGGATGGCGACACCTGCGGTGGCCTGAGCCCGATCGCGGGCATCGACAAGGCCTTCCTGCGCCAGTGGCTGGCCTGGCTGGAACACGAGGGCCCGATCGGCCTCGGCCCGATTCCGGCCCTGGCATGCGTGACCACGCAGCGCTCGACGCCGGAGCTGCGACCGCAGGCCGCCGCCCAGCAGAGCGAGGGCGACCTCATGCCGTTCCCGATCCTCGACCGCATCGAGCGTCTGGCCATCCGCGACAAGCTCCCGCCCAAGGACATCCTGCCGCAACTCGCGGCGGAATTCCCGCGCCACACCCCGGCGCAACTGCGCACCTGGATCGAACGCTTCACCACGCTCTGGTGTCGGAACCAGTGGAAACGCGAGCGTTTCGCTCCGGCCTTCCACCTCGATGACGAGAATCTTGATCCCAAGACCTGGTGCCGCTTCCCGATCCTGTCGGGCGGATTCAGGCGGGAGCTGAGCGAGATGGCCGGCGGCTGAGGTCAGCCGTTCCAGCGATGAAAGCCGGCGTCGTCGAAATGCCGGTCGAAGGTGAAAGCGCGGCTGATGCGCGCGCTGCGCATCAGCGCGAAGCTCTCACAATCCACCCAGCTCACCGACTGGTCGGCGAGTTTGGTGAACAGGATCAGGGCCGCTCCGGCCGTCTCGGCATCTCCCCAGCGGATCGAGAACGATGGACTGTCGAGCACCGCGCGGGCCACCGTGGCCGCGAAGGGGAATCCCGCCCTGCGACCAAGCAGCGTGAACGTCTCGCCCAGCACACCGCCACTGGTGACGAGGCGCCAGCGGCTGGCCGGCGGAGCCAGCTCTGCCCAGGCAGCAACCGCAGCGGTGTGATATTGGTCATCCGCGTCGTAACGGGCGATGAAGGCTCCGGTGTCGACAAACAGCTCAGCGCTTGATTGGGCCATAGAGTTCGTCGTCGTGGTTGGCGGCCAGATCGGAGCGTCCGCTGCGGAAGGTGCCGACGCCGACCCAGAATGGATCGGCGTCGGCCCGGTATGCCGTCGCCGATTCCCGCGCCAGGCTCTGGCGGATCAGTTCACCCATAGAGATGCCACGTTGCTTGGCCAATCGACCAGCCTGCTTTTGCAGCTCTTTGGGCAGCATCAATGACGTTCGTTGCATATATGTTATATATAGGCATATTTTGATGTGGCAAGACCCTCCCAGTTGACATCGTGTTCATTGCACACTATAAAGGTGTTCATAGGACACGAAGATGCCGTCCACCTACAACTACGCCCGCCCGGCCCTCACCGTCGACTGCGTCGTGTTCGGCCTCGACGAGGCGGACCTCAAGGTCCTGCTCATTCAGCGCGACCTGGACCCTTTCGCAGGACGGTGGGCCCTGCCAGGCGGTTTCGTCCACCTAGACGAGACCCTGGACCAGGCCGCGCGGCGCGAACTCCAGGAGGAGACCGGGCTGACCAAGGTCTTCCTGGAGCAGCTCTACACCGTCAGCGATGTCGCCCGGGATCCCCGTGAGCGGGTCATCACGGTCGCCCACTACGCCTTGGTGCGCCTGAGCGACCACCAGGTCAAGGCTGCTACTGATGCGCGCAACGCCGGCTGGTTCGCCATCGATGATCTGCCGCCCCTGGCCTTCGACCACGACGACATCGTCGCCATGGCCCTGCAACGTCTGCAAGGCAAAGTCCGCTATCAGCCCATCGGTTTCGAGCTGCTGCCGCCCAAGTTCACCCTGACCCAGCTGCAACGCCTGTACGAGATCATCCTCGAACGCGAGCTCGATAAGCGCAATTTCCGCAAAAAAGTCCTGTCTCTGGACATCCTCCAGGACCTCGACGAGGTCGAGCAGGACGTGGCACACCGAGCGGCTCGGCTCTATCGCTTTGACGAACGCAAATACCAGCAACTGGTCAAGAACGGCTTCAACTTCGAGCTTTAACACCGGAATGGGCTTGGTCGCTTCGGCACGGGATGGCAGATGCCATTGTCCCCCGTGCCTGCGCGAGTCGCCCCACCCCGCCCCACCCCCCCCGAGACCCACCCAGCGCGCCCCCAACCGATGC
>JBILDK010000044.1:0-11801 GCA_044352625.1 Planctomycetota bacterium | reverse complement strand
GTCAGAGGCGCAGCTCGCCGCTGATCGCGTCGTCGTCCGGATCGCGGCGGAGGACGAAGCCGTGGGCCCGGGCCAGGGCGCCCATGCCCTGGTTCTCGGGCAGGAAGGCGATGGTCAGCCGGTGCAGGCCTTCGCCGCGCGCCGCAGCCACCAAGGCCGCCATCAATGCCCGGCCGATGCCATGCCGCTGCCAGCGGTCGCCCACGATCAGCGCCAGCTCGGCTTCCTCCGGCTCACGTCCGCGATTGAGGCGGCCGATGGCGGCGATCGGGCCATCGCCGACGAACAGCGCCAGCACCAGCTCGCGACGCCAGTCCACATGGCACACGCGCACCAGCTGGGCGTGGCTGGTGCGCTCCGCCAACGACACCGGATGGAACCAGCGCAGGCGCACGCTCTCGGTGCTCAAGGTGCGATGAAAGGCCGCCACAGCCGCCTCGTCGTCCGGGCGCAGGGGCCGGATCATGCCGCGTCCACCCAGGGGCAGCAGGGCGCAGGATTCGTGTTCGCGCGGATACTGCCGGATTGCCGGCCGGGGGAAATTGGCGGCAGACAGAGCGGGATCGTGGTCAGTGTGCGCCATGACCCCGTGCCCCCCTTCGGCGTCCACCTGCAGCGGGTCGATGATCAGCGTGGCGAGCCGGGGATCCTCAACCGCCTGACTGACCGCCTGCACGCACAGCCGGGCCAGAACCGTGCGCTGCGCCCGGTCGAGAGCCCGCGCCGCGGGGGCCCGTGCCACCAGATCGGCGGCCTGGGCGGTGGTCAGCGGTGGGACACCCCAGACATCGCAGCCCAGGAGGTTGCCACCGGGACCACCCGGCCCGAGACGCAGGATCGGGCCGAGGCCCGGCTCGGAATGGATGGCGAGACGCAGGATCGGCCCCCGCCCCGGACCAGGGTCGAGTCTCACCGGAACGGCTGCGGGTTCGTCAGGTGTCTCGTAGAGTGCTGCCAGCCGTTCGCCATGGCGCCACAACCCGATGAACGCGCGCACCGCACCCTCGGGCCAGGGAAACTCCGGGAGGCCTGCGCGCCGCAACTCGACGCGGGCCGCGCTCACCGCAGGCCCACCGAGAAAGCAGCTGAGCAGCGGGCGGTCCGGACGCTTCGCCCCGGCCAGGGCGCGGGCGATGTCGCGCGTCGCCACTGCCGTCAGGCCGAGGGGCGCGAGCAGCACGAGCACCCCATCCCCTTCCACCTCGGCCACCGCTGCGGCGTACTCCGCCGGGCCGGCCCCGTGGCCGAGATCCATTACCGTCGGCACCAGGCCGCCCTGCCACGCCTCCTGGGCGGCGAGCACCGCCGGGCCGCCAGCATTGGCGATGATGGTCAGACGCGGACCCCGGGCGGGCGGGGCCAGGGCGAGGACCTCGGCGTGGTTGACCAGATCCGCGAGGGACTGCACCCCGAGGGCACCGACCCGGGCGAGGGCCGCATCGAGCGCGGCGGCACGCTCCGGGGAATAGCGCCCTGGATCCGGCGCCTGGTGCAGCACCACCACCGGCTTGCGCAGCGCCACGGCGCGCACCGCCGAGAGCAGCGCGCCGGCGTCGCCCGCATGTTCCAGCCCGATGATGATGGCGCGGGTGCGGTGGTCGTCGGCACAGTGGTCAAGGAGTTCGGCCCAGCCCACGTCGGCGAGCTGGCCGGCACAGACCACGGCGCTGAAGCCGACCCGTTCGGCCGCGCTCCAGTCGAGGATCGCGCCGAGCAGCGCCCCGCTTTGCCCCAGCGCCGCGATGTGCCCGGGACGCGGGGCGCGGGCCATGGGCGTGGCATTGAGCCCCAGCCAGGGCAGGGCCAGGCCGAGGGTGCCGGGGCCGAGCAGTCGGGTACGGGTGCCGCGTACCGCTGCCGCACAGGCCGCGCCGTCGGTGCTGCGCGCCGAGCCATAGACCGCCACCACCCCGGCCCCGGCTGCCGCCCACGCCGCCACCGTCGCCGCCGGATCGGCCTCCCCTGCGACCAGCGCCAGATCGAAGCCAACCGTCGGAGCGCTGAGCGAAGCGCCAGCGAAGCCGGCCAGATTGGTACGCAGCGCCGCCGCGGTCGCACCATCGCCAAGCGGCAGGGCGACACGCTGCGGCGCAAGCAGCGGCCTCACGTCGGCCAGCCAGGAATGCGCGCCGGATCAACCGCGTCCATCTGTTCCGGTTTGAGGAAGCGCTCGGCGTAGGTGCGATAGACGTCCGAGCGGATGAACACGTCGAAGATGTCCGGATCGATATGGCCGTCGAGCTTCATCTTGCCGAGGATGGCCAGGGCCTGGCTCAACGTCATGGCCTTCTTGTAGGGCCGATCGCCGGCGGTGAGGGCCTCGAACACGTCGCTGATGCCCATGATCCGCGCCTGCACCGACATCTGCGCCCGGGTCAGGCCCTTGGGATAGCCCTTGCCGTCCATGCGCTCATGGTGGCCGCCGGCGAACTCCGGCACCCGGCGCAGATGGCGCGGGTAAGGCAGGGATTCGAGCATTTTAAGCGTGGCCACGATGTGGTGGTTGATGACCTCGCGTTCCTCGGGCAACAGGGTGCCGCGGGGGATGCACAGATTGCGCACCTCGTCCGCCGTGAGCAGCGGGCGCGGGGTGCCGTCCGCGTCCGGCGCGACACTGCAGGCGATGGCCTGGACCCGCTCCTGGTCGGCGGGACTCATCGCCTCGCTCCCGAGATTGCAGCGGCGCAGGAAGGCGAGATCGGCGAACAACCGTTCACGGCGCTGCTTGGCCGCGTCGAGCACCGCCAGCCGCTCGGTACCGGCCAAGCCCTGATCGGCCACCCGACGCCAGGCCTCGGCCTCGATGGCGTGGGCGGTAGCGTTGATGCGCTCGGCTACCAACTCGATCCGGTCATGGATGCGCGAGAGCTTGGTGGCCTTGTCCATCACCCATTCGGGCGTGGTGATCTTACCGCAGTCGTGCAGCCAGGAGGCGATATGCAGCTCATACCGGTCCTTGGCATCCATGCGGAAATCCGCCAGGGGCCCCTCGCCGGCCGCCTGGCAGGCGTCGGCCAGAAGCATGGTCAACTCGGGCACACGCCGGCAGTGGCCGCCGGTGTACGGTGACTTGTCGTCGATCGCGTCGGCAATGAGGCGGATGAAGGATTCGAACAAGGCCTGCTGATCGGCAATCAGCTCGCGCTTGGTCAAGGCGGTGGCGGCCTGACTGGCGAGGCTCTCGACCAGACGCTGATCGGCTGCAGTGAAGGTGCCGACCACACCATCCCGGCGGCGGGCATTGAGGAGTTGCAGCACGCCGCTGATCTGCCCCTCATGGTCGCGCATGGGCACGGTCAGCAGCGAGGTCGAGTGGTAACCGGTGCGCTCGTCGAAGGCGCGGGTGCCTGAGAAATCGAAGCCCTGGGCGTGATAGGCGTCGGGCACGTTGACCGTGGTCCCAGCGAGGACCGCATGCGCCACCACCGAGTGGTGGTTGGGGCCGCCATCGGCATCGTGCATCGCCACCGGTGGAAGCGGCGGCGGGATGCGCGATGCTCCACCGAAGGCGATGCCCAGGGTGGTATTGCGCAGGATGCGAAACGTGAGCTGGTCACCCTGAACCGCGTAGAGCGTCCCGCCGTCGGCGCGGGTCAGCTCCATCGCCCCAACCAGGATGGTTTCAAGCAGGCGCTCGACGTCGTCTTCACTCGACAGGGCGATGCCAATGGCATTCAGACGTTCGATCCGGCCGAGGAGATCCTCGACCCCTGGTACAGGGGATTGGTCCACGTTCTTTGGCTTATCCTGCGGCATAATGTCGGGAAGCCCCGAGACGCCTAAAAAACGGGCACGGCCCGGGCGCGGGGATCACTTATCGTGCCCCTCTTATTTATCCTGCTTCTCGACCTTGTCCTCTTTGGACTCGACACCCTTGATTTTTTCCAGCTTGCCTTCTTTGACCATCTTGTGGTGCTTGGCTGCCTCAACATAGAGCTTCTTGAGGTCATCGTTGGCTTTACCGACGAGGTCGGCCTCTTCGGGTGAGGCGACTTGGATCACCACCATCTTGTCGCCCAGCTTGATCCCGACCGTGACGGATTTATCCTTGTCGATCTTCGTTCCGGACACCGGGGAGTAGGCATTGGGTCCCTTTCCCTCGGCGGACTCCTTCTTGCCCCCCCCCTGTTGCTCGTCGCCGGCATAGACCGGAGCCGTGACCAGAACAGCCATGACCGCGAGCGCGATGGTGGTAAGCAGGTAACGCATGCTGACTCCGGGGCCATGGGCCCATGCGGGTGGGGAGCAACAACCGGGGATCTATGGGCGGCTTACCAGGATGCACATTTCCCCGCCGGTGCCAGCGGCCGGGATTGACACTCTCCGAGTACGCCCTACTTCACTTCCAGACAACGCGCAACGCAGCGCAGGAGATGCCATGGGACTCGAAGAAGATGTTATCAAGCTGCTCAAGTCAGAGGGCTTCCGGATGAACGAAACCATCCGCGATGCGCTTGAGGAGTTCCTCGACACGGTGAACGAGGAAAACGAAGACATGGAAGAAGACCTCGACGACGAGGACAATGGCAAGGCCGACGCCGACGAGGATTGATCGGCTCAGGGCTCTGTAGCCCGGGCCAGGGCTGTGGGCCAGTCCGACAACCGGACGGCCGCTGCCACCCGGGTCCGCCACGTCGCCGCCCCCGCCTCGTCGCCCATCAGTCCGGCGAGGCGGCCGTTGAACCAATCGACATCGTTTGTGTACCAGGGTTCTGCTGCCGCAGGCAGGAGTCCGTTCTGGGCGACCAACGCCGCCATGATCGTGGCGGGCATGCTCGGTCGATCCACGGCCAGCCCTTCACGCCAGATCTCCACCGCCCGATCCGGACGGGCCATGGCGCAATGCAGGTCTCCGACCCACAAACGGGCCCATTGTCCCTGCTCACCCGAGGGGTCCGCCGCGATCACTTCGGCGTAGGCGGCGATCGCCGCTTCGCCCTGTCCCAGCAGGCGCTGTGCCTCGGCCACCTTGAGCAATCCGCCTCGGCGCACTACGATCGGCAACTGCTGGTCCTGGGTGACGCGTTGGTACAAGGCCAGGGCCTTGGCCGGCTGACCCAAGCCCATCCACAGGTCGCCAGCATTGGTCAGACCCAGGTCCATCCGCTGCCGGTCGAGATACCCAGCAATCTCAGCGCAAGTCACATACAGGCGGATGGCCCTCTCGGGTTCGTCCAGCTCCATGCGCTGGGCGCGGTTGAAATAATCGTCGCGCACGGATTTCAATGTCGCCTGCGGCACGGCGGCGAGCACCGTAGGCAGGTCGTAGCCGGTGCGGATGGCCTCGAACAAGCTTTCGGCCTCCTCGTAGCGGTTGAGCCGCAAGGCGCACATCCAGGCGTGGAAGGTTGCCACCAGGGCGTAAGCCGGATCGCCGCGACTCTCGTTGGCGACCCGGCGGAACTCGTCCAGGGCTACCTCCGCGTGGTCGGGCAGCGCCTCCCGGCACAGGGCAAGCCGGAGACGCGCATCCCGCGCCTGAGGTGAACGCGGATGATCCTTGAGAAATGCCTCATAGAGGCCAACCGCCCGACTGTAGTTGCCCGCAAGCCGGCAGTCGTCCGCCAGCGCCAGGACCGAGACGAATTCACCGCCGCGTTGGCGCAACAGGGCTGCACCGCGCACCTCGACGCCCTTGCGTCGCGCCACCCCCACGCCAGCCGCCGTGGGCCCCTGGATCGGGGCCAAGTCGAGAAAGCGCAAGGTCTCGACCGGCTTCCCACCGACTTCCACCAATGCCACCAAATCGAGATCCGCATGCTCAAGGCGCAGACTCACCATCTCACCCCGGGGCAGACGCGGTAGATCGCGACTAGCCATCAAGCGATCCTCGCGTAACAGCAGCAGCCGATCGCCGCCGGGTGCACCAGTGGACCCCTCAAGGTCAAGACGCAGGCGGTAACCGCGGCCGACATCGCGATCCGACACCAACAATTCGCACACCGTACCCGGCTGCGCCCCCGGGGGCAGGACCACCGACGTCATGAGCCGCACCGGCCCCTGGACCGGCGGCAGTATCACCAATTCAAGATCCTGCCCCCAGGCCGCCCAGGGACCCAGCGCGGTTTCGCCGCCGTCGTTGGGCGGTGCCCATTGCGACTCGACAACCCATTCCCGGGGATCGGGAATGGCCACCGGCTGGTTACGAGACCAATGGCGCACCCCTAACGCTGCGCCGGTCATGCAGATGAATGCGACCAGCCCGATCCCGGCGGCCGCCTTGCGATGCCGTCCCAGCCAGCGCCAGCGCCGCCGCAACGCACCAGGCAACCGGCCCCGAATGCGTCGACCATCCTGAATGCGGCGCAGATCCGCCGCCATGTCCTCGGCCGTGGCGTAGCGATCGCGCGGATCTTTGGCCAAAGCCTTGCAGATTACCAGGTCGAAGTCCCGCGACAGACCCGAACGCAGACGGCGCGGAGGCACCAGGGGATCTTCAATGATGCAACGCAGTACCGCCATGGCATTGTCTGCCTCGAACGGGGCGACCGCCGTCACGAGTTCATAAAGACAGGCCCCCACCGCATAGAGATCACTGCGCACGGTGATGCGCTCGCGGTGGCCCGCCGCCTGCTCGGGGCTCATGTAGGCCGGCGTGCCAACAATGTCGCCGCTACGCGTCACTCGCGACTCGTGGAAGGGGTTTGCCGCCAGACCGAAATCCAGCACCCGCACCAGGCCGTCGTCATCACGCATGATGTTGCCGGGCTTGAGATCGCGATGCAGGATGCCGGCAAGATGTGCGACATGCAGCGCCTCAAGGATCTGCACGCCGATATCCAAGGCGGTGGCGAGCACGCAGCCCTGCCCGTTCTTGATCAGCGAATCCACCGGCTTGCCGCGCACATACGGCATCGCCAACCACGGAACACCAGCATGCTCACCGGCATCGAGCAAGCCGATGATGCCGGGATGGCGCAAGGATTGCAGATAGCGCACCTCGCGTTCGAAGCGGCGGCGGTCCTCCGGGTCGGCGCTGTGGCGCACCACCTTCACCGCCACCGGTCGGCCTACCGGAACCGGACAGGACTCGGCTGCCTCCGCCAAATACACGGTGCCCATGCCACCGCTGCCCAACCGGCGCAACACACGATATGGGCCAATGCGGTCGCCCATTACCAGGCCAGCGAGGGGATTGTCAGACACGTCGTCCTCCGGGCCGCGCGGCCTCGTCGCGGTCGCGGGCAAGGCGTTCGCGAAAACCTTCACGGGTCAGCGGCTCGCGCTCGATCACATCGCCGGCAAAGCGCTTGATCAGGTCGCGAACCACCGGGTCGTCCATCGCGGGCTGAAACTTTGCCGCCCGCGGGTTGGCACCGGGCGCGCCCGGTGCCTCGCGCCGCACCACCAGGGTGTAGGGCGCGCCCAGTACCGCATCAAAGGCCCGGGCCAAGGCATGGCCGTGGCCCGGGTCTTCAAGGACCCCGGCGCGATTGGCCGGCGCCGCAACGGTGATAGTCGCGGCATCGAGGCCAACGACCCGGCAGTCGCCCAGGGCCAACGCCAGCACCGGGTAGGCGTCGCGCATGGCCGCGCGCACAACGTCGCTCCAGCGACCCTGCACAAGGCGCACGTCCATGACTGGTTCGGGGTGGGGTTCGAGGGCCGGTCCGCGTCCCGTTGCGGCCGGCCCTAGCGAGGGCGGCTGCCGCCGGGATTCTCTTCAATCCGCTCGATGCGGCGCAGCAGGCCATCGAGATCCTGCACCGAGCCAAGGGTCGCCAAACGCACGCAGGCGAGTTCGAGCTGCAATCGCGGATCCACGCCCTGGCGCAGGGCCTGCTGGCTGCCGATCAACACCTGGCACATGCGCATGGTCTTTTCAGGTGTGCAGGACCGGGCCTGAGCATCCAAGACTTCGCTCCAGGTGCCCAAGCGGGTCACCGCCGGGGAGTCCTTCCCGCAGGCCTGCACCAACAGCATGGTGCGCACATGGTCCACGAGCTGCTCGAGGATCACCGCCGGGGCGGCGCCGGCGGCGCATAGACCCTCCAACGATTCCAGAGCCGGGGCGGTGGCGCCTTCGATCAGCCGCCCGACCAGACCCGCCAGAGCATCGCCGCGGGCCGCGCCCAGCAGCAAATCCAGATCGTGGTCGGCAGCACCCTCGTCGCTAACCGCAATGAGTTGGTCGAGCAGGGTCTGGGCATCGCGCATGCCTCCCCCGGCAGCGCGGGCGATACGCGGGAACACCGACGGGGGCAGGGTCGCACCCTCTTTGAGGGCGATGGCCTTGAGGTTGGCGCTGATCTCGTCCAGGGCGATACCGCGGAAATCGAAGCGCTGGGTACGCGACAGCACCGTGGGGAGGACCTTCTCGACCTCGGTGGTGGCGAAGATGAAATGCAGATGCCGCGGCGGCTCTTCCAGCACCTTGAGCAGCGCGTTCCAGCCGTCTTTAGTGATCATATGCACTTCGTCGAGCAGGTAGATCCGCACCCGCGCCAAGGACGGCGCAAAGCCGGCGTTGTCGCACAACTCACGAATCTCGCCCACGTGTCCAAAGCGCGCCGCATCGACCTCCAACACGTCGGGATGCGACGAATCAGCGATCATCGTGCAATGCGTACACACCCCGCAGGGCGCGGTGGTCGGCCCCTGCTCGCAGCACAGCGCCTTGGCTAGAATGCGCGCCATCGAGGTCTTGCCCACCCCACGCGGCCCCGTGAACAGATAAGCATGTGCCACCTTACCCTTACGGATCGCATTGGTCAGGGTGCGCGCCACGACCTCCTGACCAGCGACATCGCCAAAGGTCTGGGGGCGGTATTTGCGGGCGATGACGAGGTAGTCCACGGCGGCACACTACGGGCCTTGAGCGGGGGACAACGCGGAACGGTGCGGTGTCCGCTACGCGGACGGGTCGATTGCCTTCCGCACCGCGCGCGCCAGCGCGCACCGAACCGCACGGCCGCAAGCCGGCACCGAACCCGGCGCGCAGCGCCGACCGCACCGTGCGCGCAGCGCACACCGCACCGCGCGCTGCGCGCTTATTTTTTGGGATCCGGCGGGACCATGAAGTCTTTGTCTACGACCCGGGCCTGGACCCATTCGACAAAGGTCAGGAGCGGGCACAACATCGCTCCCACGGTCAATTCGCCAGTGTTCGGCAACGGCGGATAGTGAAGCTTGTTGATGATGCCCATGCGCTCGCGGAAGGACTTCCCGGCGAGTTCATCGCGATGGCGCGGATTCTCGGTAGCGTGCTGAACCCGCGCATAGATCTCGTGGAGTTGCAGCACTTTTTGCACCAGTTGAGCGACGCGCCAGGCTTTCTGCCGATGGTTCTGGCCCTGCAGGAAGGGATAGAGGTGCGGAGTTTCGTCGAGGGCTTGCAGCCAAGCCAGGACCGTTTTGCCTTCGGCCTCACGCGGATCAAATTCGTCGGCTGCGAAATAGATCAGAAAAACCTGCTTGTAAAAGCTGCTGCGTACCCGGTCGCGCTGGAGCAAGACCCGGGTCGGCTCCTGATCACCCTCGGGTAGCTTGGCAATGGCTTCCAGATCCTCGTCATCGAGGACGGGCAGTCCCTCGGCCTCGTCCCACTGCACATCCATGTTCGGCTGCTTGAGCAACGCGCGCACCTGCTTGACCACCGTGTCGATCACGCTGCGCGGCCGGGGCTGGCCGAGGACCAGACGGGCGAATTCCTTGGCCGGTGCGGGCAGAAACAATGCTCCGATCGAGGCCGTGGTCATAGCGCGGATCTCGTCCAAACAGGGGGACGGCTCCCCATCTCGGGCGATATACAGGCTGCGCACCATGAGGTAAATACCGATGCACTGCTGTTGTAACGCAGCGACCTCATGACCAGCCCGCTCCCGCGACAGACACAGCTCTTCAATCAAGGCCCGCTGCAACGTGTGTTCCCGGTAATGGACATCCTCGCCCAAAGCAGTCAGCATGTGCCGGGTCTTTTCCTGTGCCTCTGGCCGTTCCAGGCCCTCGACCATGGCCTTGAAACGAGGATTGGCATTGGCCCCGGAGAGCAGTCCATCGGATATGCCGCCCTCCATCTCAGTGATGGCTGCCTGATGGCGCTGGATCAGGATCGGGCGACGCGCCGACTGGATGAAATCGAGGGTGCTGCCCAGGTCATCGGTGGAACGGGCGCTGCGGTCGGCTTCGGCTGGCATGGAGATGTTGTTATCGCGTCTGGTATAGGGTTGGTCCAGTGGCGAGAGGGAGCCGCTCTTTGGTGTGACACACGGCAGAGAACGGGTCGCCCATGGCATCCTCGTGCCCTGATGCTAAACTTGAGATGGAGCATGGTGACCATGGACATCCGCCCTCTTGCACCAGCAATCCCCACAGCCTTGCGTTCCGGCCAGGAGCGGTTCGCAACGGCCGTCGACCGAGTGGTCGAATCCACCGCTCCTGCTACCGCTCCGGCCGTGGGCGACGACACCGCCGCCAGCCTGGTAGACCTGCGCAGCGAGGCCCTCGTCAATCAGGTTCTCTTCAGCGTCTTCAAAGCCCAGAGCGATCAGCAGCGTGAAGTGGCCAGCTTGCTCGACCAGCGCCATAAATGAGCAACGGACGACGCCTTGGGCGTCGTCCGTTGCTGAGTTCCATCACGTCGATTCAGAGGCGGTAACCGGCCACGACACCAGCGTTGATACCGCGAACGCCCACATCGGCGGTTGACGGGCCGATCGGAACCCCCGTCGCGGTGTAATCGGTGACGTTGGAGGTGGCGTCAACCCAGGTGGCGGTGTAACGAACCTCGGCACCAATCTGCAAGCCGAAGGCGAAGGTGTAATAGGCGCCGCCACGCAAGCCGGCCTCAATGTACAGGCCGTTGACCGTATCGCTGGTGGGGTAGGGGTAACGGACGCCACGCAAGGGCGAGGAATATTCGACCCGCGAGCTGCCAAGTCCAAGAAAGGGACCAACCTCATACTGCAGACGACCAGTGCAGCGGCAGGGAACCTGAAAGCCCAAGTTGAACATATGAAACGTGACCGCCATCGCGCGGTGCTTGATTTCAGGGGTGCCGGTGGCGGCATCGCTGTCAAGGTTCCAGTTGTTCATCGAGAGTTCAAGACCACCCAGCCAGTTCCAACCGTCGCGATCAGCCCAGGACATGGCGCCGGCACCGGTGTTGCCCGGTCCGTTCGCTCGCGGCTGGGTGAAGCAGTTGATCGGAATGATGCCGCAGATTGGACCCAGGGCCATCAGCGAAATACGCGACCCGCTGTCGAGATCGGTGCCGGCCTCGTTCTCTGAGCCCTTGGTGGGCATGCTGAAAAAGCCCAAACGCAGGTCTGTATAACCCAGCGGGATCTCAGGTTCGCTGGCCACGCGCTTGCTGGCGCCGCGCCCGCCCGCATAGCTCAGCTCGGCGGCCTGGGCCGCAATGCCGGTGGCCACCAGGGCCAGAGTGAGGACGAGCTGAGAAGAACGGGACATGGAGCCTCCAGCGAGGGGCAGGATCATGGTGATGGGCCTGCATGATCCGGAAGAACCTGACTTGTCATGCACGGCGGGCGCGGCGGCGAATCCCCGTATGAGTCACTGGTTTCATTCAGGGCTGCGCCCTACGGCGCTGCGCGCCTACCCCGCGCTTTGTCGCGGCTCATTTTCGCCGTGCCGGCGAAAATGTGGGCGGATGGGCTGCGCCCATTGTATCCGTCCACCGCCCCCTCGGCGCGCGCTCTCATCATTCAGGGCTGCGCCCTACGGCGCTGCGCGCCTACCCCGCGCTTTGTCGGGGCTCATTTTCGCCGTGCCGGCGAAAATGTGGGCGGATGGGCTGCGTCCATTGTATCCGCCCACCGCCCCTCGGCGCGCGCGCGGGG
>JBILDK010000350.1:0-3565 GCA_044352625.1 Planctomycetota bacterium | reverse complement strand
CCCCAGGCTTCAGCAAGCGCATGATCAGCGCCAAAAAGAGATCGGCGGTTTCCTTGGTGCGGAAGTGCGCCGGGAAGTTGCTGTCGATGCCGTCCTCCTCGCGCCCACCGAAGGGCGGATTGGTCAGCACCACATCGACGCGGTCGGACTGGCCCCAACTGATGTAGGGCTTGGCAAGCGTGTTGTCATGACGGACGAAGCTGGGGTCCTCAATGCCGTGCAGCAGCATATTGGTGCTGCACAGCAAGTGCGGGAGCTGCTTCTTTTCCACCGCGCGCAGGCCAGCCTGCATGCGTGCCTCGTCGGCCACGGACTTCACGCCGTGCGGATTTTTTGGGTCGCGCATGTGGCGGATGGCGCTGGTCAGAAAGCCGCCGGTGCCGCAGGCCGGGTCGAACAGGATCTCGCCGGGCTTGGGATCGATCCGGTCGGTCATGAACTGGGTGACGGCGCGCGGCGTGTAGTATTCGCCAGCATTGCCGGCGTTCTGCAGGTCGCTGAGCAGCTGTTCGTAAATGTCACCGAAATGCTGGCGGTCGGCCAGGTTGTTGAAGTCCACCGCGTTGATCTTGTTGATCACCTGGCGCAGCAACTGACCCGACTTCATGAAATTGTAGGCGTCTTCAAAGACCGCGCGTACCACCTTGCGGCGATTCGCGCCGACGCCTTCACCGATGGGCAGCTCTTTGAGCGTCGGAAACAGCTCGCTGTTGACGAACGTCATCAACGCTTCGCCGGTGGCCCCCTCCGGATCCGCCGCCCAGGCCCGCCACTGAAACTTGGCTGGAATCGGCGAGGCGTACTTCGGTCGAGTCAGCTCCAGCTCTTGGTCCTGGTCGTCGATGATCTTGAGGAAGAACATCCAGCAGAGCTGCGACAGACGCTGCGCATCGCCATCAACGCCAGTGTCCTGGCGCATGATGTCTTGGATGGATTTAACGGTGGTGCTGACGGACATTCAGGGCTTCTTGGTGCGGAGGCGCGGAGATGGTGAGGTAATAGACTTGGCTGGTTTGGCAGGCTTAGACGCCTTGGGCTTTTTCGACGGCTTGGACACGGGATCAGCGACTGACCCCGGAGCCGACAACTCGGCCTCGATCTCTTCCACGGTAGGCAGACTGGGGCGGAGGTCATCGGGCAGATTTTGGGTCAGTTGGGTCTGCCACGCGGCGACCCCGATGGGTGCGCGGTAGCCATTGAGCGCGTATTCGACCAGCACGCGGTTTTTGTCCTTCACCAGCAACAGGCCGATGGTCGGCTTGTCGTCGGCATGCCGCAGCAGGTCATCCACCGCCGCCATATACATATTGAGCTGGGCGGCATGGCCGGGCTCGAACCCGGTGGCCTTCAGCTCGATCACCACATAGCAGCGCAAGCGCAGGTGGTAGAACAAGAGGTCGAGGCGGTGATCTTCGCTGGCGAATTCGAGGTGCACCTGACGACCGACGAAGGCAAAGCCTTGGCCCAGTTCCAACAAGAAGTGCTGGATGTGGTCGATCAGGCCCTGTTCCAGCTCCGCCTCACGACGCGGTACCGCAGTCCCCAGGAAATCGAAGAGATACGGATCCTTGAATACCTGCACGGCGAGGTCTGAATCCGTCGGCGGCAGGGTCGCTGCGAAATTGCTCTGGGCTTTGCCGCTGCGGCTCTTGGCCTTGGCCGCGATCTGCAGGGCGAGGATATTGCGTGACCACCCGTGCTGGGCCGCCTGGGCGGCGTACCACAGGCGCTCGTCACGGGAGGTGAGCTTGTCGAGCAGGGCTTGGTGATGGTACCAGCTCAATTGCGCAAGCGGCGCATGCGTAAATTCGCGCTGCGGCCAAGCGGCCGCGAATGTGCGCATATACACAAGATTACGCGGAGAAAATCCGGTCATCTCGGGGAAGGCTGCCTTGAGGTCAACCGCCAGGCGATCGATGGTCTTGGCCCCCCACCCTTCGGCCGACTGACGTTGGAGGATGGCCTGGCCGATGTCGGCATAGAGCCGAACCAGAGCCGCATTACTCGCCAAGACCACCCGCAGGCGCTCGGTGGCAATGCGCTGCTTGAGGTCTGCCAGCAGCGTGCCGTAGTCGCTCGGCAACCCCGCATGCGCCGGGACAGCCGGAAAGTGGGCATCATCATGCCGACGACCACGCGAGAGACGGGATTCCGGGATTGCGTCCTTTGGTTGAGACGATTTCAGAGCAGGGATGCGACGGTTCATGCGGTGACCGGATAGAGGGCGGCCTGCAGGTCATGGATGGCCTTTGCAAAGCCATCGCGGCCACCAAAGGCCTTGATCAACTGCACGGGTGTACCGAGGTGGTCAAACGGTGGGATAGACAGGATCTTGGGATCATCAAGCCCCGACGGGCCGACGTCCTGGTACTTCTGCAGGATGGCTTCGAGCACCGCCTTGGCTTGCGGGCCGTAGGTGGTGAAGACATCGCGCTTGCGTACCTGCTCGGCTCGCTCGCGGCGGGTCAACGGCGGCTGGTCAAAGGCGATGTGGCAGATGAGGTCGAAGGGATCGAGGTCTTTCCCCACCTCATCCGCCAGCGGCTCCAGCAGCATGCCATGCTCGGCCAGCTCGTCGATGATGGCCTGCTTGCGATCGGCTGACTGCCAGGTGGTCAGAAAGGCGTGCAGACTGGTGAAACGCTTCTTCAGCTCGCGCTTGGAGTAATCGCGCAGGCTTTCGGTGATCAGCTTGCCGTTTTCATCCAGGTACTCGACACGCTCAGCCAGAACCGTGACCCGTCGGCCATCGACCTGGTATTTGAGGCGTTTTTCCCTGACGCGACCACTGCCCGTCGGATCCACGACCACCGTCTCATCGTCCTGGGGATCCGGCGGCAGCGGATTGCCGTTCTCGTCGGTCGGCGTCTGGTCATCGGGCGGATTCGTCGGATCAGTCTCACCGGGGTTGTAGATCTGCACCGGCTCGCCGTCGAAATCGGGGTCGGCGAAGTGGTTGGTGGCCTTGCGGAAATCGATGAGGGTGAAGTAGTATTTCTTGGTGTCCTCGTGGACGCGCGTGCCGCGCCCGACGATCTGCTTGAACTCGGTCATCGAGCCGACCTGGCGATCCAGGACGATGAGCCGGCAGGTCTGGGCATCAACACCGGTCGAGAGCAACCGCGAGGTGGTGACGATGACCGGATAGCGGGATTCGGGATCGATGAAGTTGCCAAGCTGCGCACAGCCTTCGGCGTCGTCGCCGGTGACGCGCATGACGTATTTGTCGCTCTCGGCGCAGAGGTCGGCGTTCTCGTTGACCAGGGCCTGACGCATGCGGGCGGCGTGGTCGGTATCGACGCAGAAGATGATGGTCTTCTGGTAGCGATCCTGGCTGGCCTTGAGGAAGTCGCTGATCCACTTCGCCACCCGTTCGGTGCGCTTGTCGATGACCAGATTGAGGTCGAAATCCTTCTGGTTGTAGAGGCGATCATCGATGACCGTGCCCGTCTTGTCCTTCTCGCCCTTTTGCGGGCGGTAGCCCTCCACGTCCACGTCGAGGTGGACCTTCACCACCTTGTAGGGCGCGAGGAAACCGTCTCGGATGCCCTGCTTGAGCGAATAC
>JBILDK010000349.1:0-3573 GCA_044352625.1 Planctomycetota bacterium | reverse complement strand
TCAGGCCTTCGACGATGCCGAAGCCCTCTTTGAGGAGGACGTGGCAGACCGGCGCGAGGCAGTTGGTGGTGCACGAGGCGTTGGACACGATGGTGTGCTTGGCCGCGTCGTATTCCTGCTCGTTGACACCGAGGACCACGGTCTTGACGCCGTCGCCGCTGGCGGGGGCGCTGATGATCACGCGCTTGGCGCCGGCGGCGATGTGCAGCTTGGCCTTCTCTTCGCTGGTGAAGATGCCGGTGGACTCGATCACGAGGTCGACGCCCATGGCCTTCCAGGGCCAGTTGTCCTTGCAGGCGAGGACGGCGATGTCCTTGCCGTTGACCACGAGGACGTCGTCCTCGGCCTTGTCGGCGCTCGACTTCTTCGAGCTGACGGTGCCGGTGAACTTGCCCTGGACCGAGTCGTACTTCACCAGGTAGGCGAGGTTGTCGGCGGGGACGAGATCATTGACGGCCACGACCTCGACGTCCTTGCCGAGCAGGCCCTGCTCGACGATGGCGCGGAAGACGAGGCGGCCGATACGGCCAAAGCCATTGATGGCGATCTTGGTAGCCATGGAGATGCTCCTGTGATGTGCCCGCAATGGGGCGCTGAGGGTGAAAGGCGCGGGGAGCCTAGGGACTATCCCCGGGGCGCAACGCCCTGGATCGGACGCTCCAGCTCGTGATACCGGGAACGCATCATCCCGGATTCGTCCAGTGGATCCCGATGGTGCGGTCAACCACGTCTCACCCCGTACGTTTGCTCGATGCCCTGGAGTTCCCATGCGCTGCCTGCTCCTTCTGCTCTGCGCCTGCCTGTGCGCCACCGCGAGCGAAGATCCCTTCACAGGATTCCGTTTCAGCGACGGCATCACCCGCTCGCTCTCCGACCTGCGTGGCGATGGCGTGCTGCTGGTCTATGCCTGCGGACACTGTCCGGGAGCCGGCGAGCGGCTAGACACGTTGATCGCGCCACTCGCCAAAAGCGCCAACGAGGACCATCGCCCATTCTCCGTGGTGGTGGCCACGCCCGACCACGCGGACGACGCACTGCGCGAATGGGCCAAGAACCACAGTCTCGACCGCTGCTTGGTGGCCACCGATACGCGCAATGCCTTGGACATCAGCCTCAAGAACATCTGGCAGGTCCGCGCCTATGACGCCAAGGGCGAGCCCCAGAACGGTGTTGGCGGGTCCAGCCTGAAGGAACTCCTCATCTTCGCCGCAGCCCATGGCCAACACCGACTGCCCGTCCCTGGCCTGACCGATTCCAAGGTGACCGAGCTGTGGTGGGCGGTCGAGCGTCGGCGTACCAAGGCGGTGCCTGCCCTGCTTGCCGCTGCTAAGGCCAAGTCGCCGCAGAAGGCGCAACTCGACCTGGTGGTGGCGGCGGTTCGAGCCGAGGCGGAGGCCCGGCAGGCAGCCCTGATCGACGCCCCCGCCGACCTCGCCACGGTCGAGGGAAGCGAAGCGCTCCTCGGCGAATGCGAGGGCCTCGACCTCAAGCCGGCGCGCGACCGGCTCAAGGCGCTGCTCAAGGACAAGGCCCTCAAGGCCGAGCTGGAGGCCCGCACCATCTGGCGCAGATGCCAGGTGATGGTCGGTAATCCGCGGGTGAATGTGCAGAAGGAGGGCCGCGCCAATCTCGCAGAGCTGGCCAAGCGCTTTCCCGACACGGTCTATGGGCGCAAGGCTGCGGCACCATGATTCCTGGTTGCCCGGCCGCGCAGGCTGCGGACAAGGCGGCCATGCGCCACGCCCTCGCCTCAGCCGCCGTCCTTGCCGCTCTTGCGGCTGCAGGCTGTTCGTCCCCCGAACGCAACCCGCCGCCGTCCCACGAAACCAGCCGCGACAGCCACCAGCGCACCGCCAGCGAACAGGACAAGGCGTTCAGGGAACTGGATGCCGAGGTGAAAAAATGAGCGGCGCCGTCCCCGAGGCCAGCCTGATCAATTTCCTCAGCGGCCTTGGCGCCCAGGCGCTGATGCAGTTTGGCGACTTGGCGAATCCGCTCACCGGCGAGCGCGTCGCCAATCCGGCCTACGCCCGCTATACCGTCGATCTGCTCACCGTGCTCGAGGCCAAAACCGCTGGCAACCGCACGCCCGAGGAGGACGCCTACCTGGCGCGCATGCTTGCCGACCTGCGCCCGCGTCTGGCCAAGCTGCCGAGCTGAACGCAGGGCTTCGCCAGAGCGAAGAGCCACGTGGCGTGTCGAGGGGATCCTGGCTTCGCTGTGGTCGTGGGGAACTGAAGGCTCTCACCCCCGGACCGGATCAGGTCGAGCTGCCGCCCGGTACCTCCCGGGCGCTCACCACCTGAAGCACGTCGGTCAGCTTGAGCACCTCGACCGAACGGCGGATGCGGTCGCTGACACTAAGCAGGTAAATGCGGCGGTCCGGCAGTCGGCCGGCGAGCATGACCAGCCAGGCGATGGTCGAGCTGTTGATCTCGTCGAGCTTGCGCAGATCAACCGAAAGCCGGCCGACCTTGACCCCTTCAAGCCAGTCGTGGCTTTTGGGGTCCCACAGGCCGCGCCAGTTGAGGATGCGCGTGGACAAGGTGATGACGGCATGACCAGGTTCAGGAATATTGAATGAGAACGGTCTGATGTCGCTATCGGAATCGTTCGCCTCGAAGGTTCGCAGGTGATTGAGCAAAGCCTTAAGGCCTTCGCTGCCCTGCTTGATCAGCCCAAGAATCGCCGGGTCGAGAACCCCGCTGTCATCATCCTGGGGCACTGCGGTCAGGTACTCGCCCAACATGCGCTGCAGGTAAACCCGCTGATGTGGCGAGAGGGAATCAACGAAGAATCCCATCTCCTGGTCGTGAATCTCAGTCATGGTGATGGGCGCCCTCCGTTGGACCTGACGCTATATCATCACCAGGGTCAGCTTTGTCCATAGGAACGAATGCTGCTCCCTGGCCGCAACTTCTAGTAGGGTCAAGTTTTAGACCCGCTATGCTAAACGCTCTAAGCCCCACGCATGATGGACCGGCGGCTTTAAGCTGGACCTCCCACAAAACTAACTATTGACATAAAAATCGCAGTTGGTGGTGGGTGGTGGAGAGGCAATGCCATCCGCCCTGTCCACCGAGCACCTCCTGGATGCAGCTCTGTGGCGCTGCACAAGGCTGCTCCCCATCTACTGCCCACCACAAACCAACTGCGACAGGCAGGGTGAAACAGGGGCCGAAACCCGTTCCATGGAACTGCCACATCCCACCAGTGGTACATTGCCACCATCTGGACACCCCCCATTCCGGGCCCTATGGTCCGCGCCATCATCAAAACCGGTTTCGCACCAGAACCAGCGAAGGCATTCCCCATGCGCCCATCCCGCAACTTCCTGGCCACCGTCCTGTGCACCAGCCTGGCGTGCTTCGTCAGCACCTCACTCTTCACCGGATGCGACGGCAGGGCCGAAGCCAGCCAGGGCATCGGCGACGGATCCCAGCCGCTGGTGCCGGTCGTGAACCCCGGCAACCAGGCCTTTTACAAGGCCGACGGCTCCTTCAACGCCGAGGCGGTGAAAAAAGCATATTTCGACATGATGAGCGCCTACCACTACCCCATACCGGCAGTCCT
>JBILDK010000348.1:0-3578 GCA_044352625.1 Planctomycetota bacterium | reverse complement strand
ACGATCTTCAGGAATTCATCGCGAGTTATAATCCGGATAACCGCCACAAGCGCGTTGCCAACGAACGCTTCAAGTTCTACGGCTACGACGAATTGATGGCCCGCGATAAGGCCAGCCTGGACATCTTTTGGCTCAAGGACGACAGCCTGGATAACCTTGACGAGGTGCCGCCACCAGATGTGCTCCAACAAGAAATAATCGAGCACCTTGAGGCCGCTCTTGAGTCATTCCGCAGTGTCGCGGTAGGGCTTCGGGAGAAATGAGCCGTCGTTGCTTCAACCTTGTCTATATGGCAATTCAATTCTGCAGCATGTATCCATGATCACGATTGCTTTTTCGTCGATCTCCGCTGGATCCTTGGCCACCTTAGCCCAAGGCCAGGCCGGCGACCTCATTGGGGACCACCCATGACCGACAACCTGCCGCAAGCGACGGGCTATCCGACTATCCTCGCCGCGATCAAGGCCCGCATCCAATGCGGTCGAGTTCGCGCGGCATTGGCCGCCAATCGCGAAATGTTGCGGCTGTACTACTCCATCGGCCTGGATCTTCGCCACCGCATGGAAACCGGAACCTGGGGCAGCGGCATTGTTGACCAACTCAGCCGCGACCTCAGCCAGGCCTTCCCCGACATGACCGGCTTCAGCCCCGGCAACCTGCGCCGCATGCGCCGCATGGTTGACGCCTACCCATTAAACGACAGTGACTTGGCAATGTGGTCACGGGTCGTGACCGAAATGGCGCCGGGTGGGGAGCTCTGCCCGATCCCTGCCGATCTGCCGGAATATGCATGATGTTGACGCCAATGCCCGAATCCCAGCACGTCGAGTGGAAGCAGACCTGGCGGGACGAGTTCCTGAAGTGGATCTGCGGCTTTGCCAACGCCGAGGGCGGCGTGCTGGAGATCGGCCGCGCCGATGACGGCACGCCGGTGGGTGTCGCCGATGCCATGACCCTCCTGGAGGAGCTGCCCAACAAGATCCGCGATGTCCTGGGGATTATCGCCGACGTGCATCTGATTCAGGAGGCTGGTCGCGACCTGGTCCGCATCCGAGTTGAGCCCTACCCCAGCCCCATCAGCTATAAGGGGCAGTACCACTATCGCAGCGGCAGCACCAAGCAGGAGCTGAAGGGGCCGGCGCTGGAGCAGTTCCTGCTGAAGAAGCGCGGCCTGCACTGGGATGGCGTGCCCGAGCCGGGCTTTGCCCTAGCGGATTGCCAAGCTGCGGCCCTCGTGGATCTGGTGCAGCGCGGCCAGGCGGCCGGCCGCATCGACGCGGGCGTGACCGCTGACAACCGGCAGGTACTGCTCGGTAACCTCAATCTGACGGAGGGTGCGTACCTCAAGCGCGCTGCCGCGCTGCTGTTCGCCAAGGATCCCGAACGCTTCGCCCTGGGCGCGTCCATCAAGCTGGGGTTCTTCATCAACGACGCCGACCTGCGCTATCAGGACGAGGTGCGCGGCCCGCTGATCCAGCAGGTGGACCGGGCCATGGAGCTGCTAACCACCAAGTACCTCAAGGCCTACATCAGCTACCGAGGCATCCAGCGTATCGAGCGCTTCGTCGTCCCACGCGAGGCGCTGCGCGAAGCCCTGCTGAACGCAGTCATCCACAAGGACTACAGCACCGGCATTCCCATCCAGATCCGCGTGTACGACAACCAGGTCCGCATCTGGAACGACGGCCGCCTGCCCGATGGATGGACCGCCGACACGCTGCTGGGCGCCCATGCCTCGAAGCCCTACAACCCCCTGATCGCCGCCGCCTTCTTTCGCGCCGGCATGATCGAATCCTGGGGCCGGGGCATCCAGAAGATCACCAGCGCCTGTGCCGCTGCCGACTGCCCCAAGCCAGCCTTCGTGGTCGAGCAGGGTGGGCTGATGCTGACCTTCCCCGAGCCGGCCTGGCTACAGGAGGTGGCGCCGGAGGCGAGCGGGATCACCCAACCGGGGTTGGGAAAGGGGTTGGGAAAGGGGTTGGGAAAGGATCTCGACCCGACGCGCCAAGCCATCGTCCTGGCCATGCAGGAAGACCCTGCCGTGACGATCTCCACGCTCGCGGAGCGCCTGGACCTCAGCACAACCGCCATTGAAAACCACATCCGGACGCTGCGTGAGTCAGGCATCATCCGCAGGGTGGGTGGCCGGAGCGCCGGTCATTGGGAGGTCCTGTCGTGACCAGAGCCGCCATTCCCGACTCCTTGCACCAACTGGCATCTGCTCTCGTCGCGGTGCATCAGCGCATGGCCAAGGAATGGGAGCCCATCGTCGAAGAGCACATCGCCAGCGGCTGCACGGATGTGGAGGCCATGCAACGGACTCTCGATTGGGTCCTGAGTTGCGCCTGCCATCCCCAGGGTCTGGCGTTGTATCGGCGCCTCTGCAGCCATCTGTGGAGCGTTGATCAACAGGCCGCCGCACGAGCGGTGCTTGCCTACCGGGAGATGTGGGATCCCGATGACGAACGCCCCTGGGCCAAGCCGGCTCCACCCCGCTCTGCTGGAGACGTTCCCCATGGCTGATCCCGCCCCGATCATCCTCTACACCACCCCGAACGGCGCCGTCCGGCTCGAGGTGATGATCCGCAATGAGACCGTCTGGTTGACCCAGAAGGCCCTGGCTGTGCTCTTTGGCGTCAACGTGCCGGCCGTCAGCAAGCACCTGAAGGGGATCTTCGCCACCGGGGAGCTGACCGAGGCCGCAGTTGTTTCCAAAATGGAAATCCCTGCCGCTGACTGGGGGCTCTGTCAGAGCCGACCTGAGACATCGACCCGCTCGCGGGCCAGATCGGTGCCCGCGTGACCGCTCGCCCACCCTTCATCGCCACCCCCGCCATCCTGTCCCTGGTCGCCGCCATCGGCGAACAGGTCGGCCGGCTGGAGGCCTCGCTGCCGCCCGAGCGCCAGCTCCTGTTGCGCCGCACCAATCGCATTCGCACCATCCAGGGCAGCCTGGCCATCGAGGGCAACACCTTGACGTTGGAGCAGGTGACCGCCGTCGTCGCGGGCAAGCGCGTGCTGGGCAGCGCCCGCGAGGTCCAGGAGGTACGCGGTGCTGTGGCGGCCTACGACCAACTTGACGCGTGGAATCCGGTTAAGCGAGAGGACCTCCTGGCCGCCCACGGCGTGCTCATGGCCGGGCTGGTTGATCGCCCAGGCCACTTTCGCACCACGGCGGCCGGTATCCAGCGTGGCGACCAGGTGGTGCACGTCGCCCCACCGGCTGGCCAGGTGCGGGCCTTGATGAACGACCTGCTGGCCTGGTTGAAGGCCACCGGCGACCACCCCCTGATCGCCGCCTGCGTCCTCCACTACGAGTTCGAGTTCATCCACCCCTTCGTGGACGGGAACGGGCGCATGGGGCGCCTGTGGCAGACTCTGATTCTGAGCCGCTGGAAGCCGCTCTTCGCTCTGGTCCCGGTGGAGAGCCTGATCCGCGACCAGCAAGCTGGCTACTACGCGGCCCTCAACGAGTCCAACCAGGCCGGCGCCTCGACCCCGTTCATCGTCTTCATGCTCCAGGTCATCCACGACGCCCTTTCCGGGTTTGGTTGGGCAGCCCTGGACACCACCCCCCA
>JBILDK010000347.1:0-3580 GCA_044352625.1 Planctomycetota bacterium | reverse complement strand
TGCACCGCGCGATAGACGGTAGCCATGCCGCCGGTACCAAGGGTGCCAGTTATGCGATAGGGACCAAGACGCGGCGGGTGTGGCATCGGCTACAGCCTACCTCACGAAGGATGTGTCTGTAAAGCCCTCGGTGGCAGTGTCGCGTCCGGCCAGCACCCCCAGGGCGGCATGGATTCCTGCGGCATCGGCCTGGACCAGCAGCGCGTGATCCCGCGGGAGGACGCACCATCCCGGCTGGTCGCGCCACGCGATGGGCCAGGCCGACCGAATCGCCAGGGCGAGGAGCGCCGGATCCCCCAGGTGCGGCACGGGCAGCAGGACGCTGACCACGCGGGCTCCGGGATGCAGACGCAGGAGCGGCTGACCCCCGAGGCACAGGACCCCGGCGCACCATGCCGCCGGCACCCCGGCCGAGACGAACGCGGCGGGCAGGTCGGCAACCGCACCCGCTGGAATGGCAGGAGCTGGCTCTGCCGTGTCCGCCTCCACGCTCACATCCACGCCCCAGGTGGTGGCCAGGGCCAACACCTGCTCCCTCCACGGAGCGCTGGGCAGCGCTGGGCCGGCGCGGTCGGGTGGTGCGGGGGTGATCAGGGGCGGAATCGCACCGGGACGCTCCAGGCTGGTGAGCAGTGCCACCAGGGCGGCATGCCCCGCGCCATCAAGGGTGGCGACCCACGAGCCATCGAGGGGATTGGCGGCGATCCCGGCATGTGCGCCCAGCCACGGAGCCAGGGCGGTGCGCACCTGCGGTTCGAGGGTGATGACGTCGGCAAGGGTGCTGGGGTGCACCCGCGACCTGAGTTCGCCAGCGGGCAGGACCGGGCTACGGGTCAAGAGATGGCCACCGCCCGGGACCGGGGCATGCCAGCAATCCAGGGCGTGGGCCAGCGCCTGCCGAACCCGCTGGGGATCGCCGCTGGGCAGCGCCAGGTTCAACCGTCGTGCTGCTTCGCCAGCGTGCAGCAACCCGAGGTCCAATTCGCAAGCCCTCCACGTAGCCGCCGCGTCGCCGGCAGCGATGGGCAGGTCGGCCGCGGAGGCGCTGATGTGGAGCAGGCACAGCAGGAGGATGCTTGAGCACCGCGGAACGCCGGCGGAAAACGCGTTCCGCGTTCCGCGTTTCATAAACCTGCCTGTCGCAATTGGTGGGTGGTTGGTGGTGGGTAGTGGGTGGGGAGCAGCCTCGTGCAGCGCCATCGAGCTCCACCCAGGAGGTGCGCGGTGGACAGGGCGGATACCATTGCCGCTCCACCACCAACTGCGTTTTTGAGGATAAGGCTCACTTCATCGTCTTATCAACATGCCGCATCACCGCGTCATAAACCGCTGTGCGATCAGCGGCGAGTTCAACCGGCGGGTTGGCGTAGGGCGCGGGGAAGGGCATCTTGCCCAGGTGGTAGTCGGCCTTGACGTTGCCGAACTTGAGGCCGTGGGCGGTGGAGACCACCACCACGCGATCCTTGGGCTTGACCTCGCCGCGCTGCACGAACTTGACCAGGGCGGCCAGGGCCACGCCGGTGTGCGGGCAGTTGAACAAGCCGGTGCGGTCGGCGCGGGCGCAGGCGTCCGCCAGCTCCTGCTCGCTGGCCTGTTCGACCTTGCCGCCGTGCTTCATCAATGCCTTGATCGCCTTGCTGCGGCTCACCGGGTCGCCGATGCGGATGGCGCTGGCCTGGGTTTCGAGCGCGGTCATGGGCGAGAACTCGCGCCAGCCGCTCTTGTAGGCGCGGTACAGCGGGTTGGCCGCCTCGGCCTGGCAGCATACGATGGTGGGCATGCGATTGATGATGCCCAGGGTCTGGATCTCTTCGAGACCCTTGTACAGCGCGGTGACGTTGCCGAGGTTGCCACCGGGGATGAAGATCCAGTCGGGAACCTCCCAGTCGAACTGCTGGATGATCTCGATGGCGACGGTCTTCTGACCCTCGACGCGCAATGAGTTCATCGAATTGGCGAGGTACAGCTTGCGGTCCTCGGTGAGCTGCTGGACCACGCGCATGCAGCCGTCGAAATCCGTGTCGAGGGCCAGGGTCAGGGCGTTGTTGGCGATGGGCTGGATGAGCTGTGCCGGCGAGATCTTGCCACGCGGCAGCAGCACCACCGCCGGAATCGCGGCGGCGGCGCAGTAGGCCGCGAGGGCGGCGCTGGTGTCGCCGGTCGAGGCGCAGGCCACGCCGAGGATGCCGGGCTGCTTGCCGGACTTCATCAGGTGGTTGACCTGGCTCACCAGCACGGTCATGCCCAGGTCCTTGAATGATCCGGTGTGGCTGACGCCGCACTGCTTGACCCACAGGTCCTGGACGCCCAGTTCGCGGCCGTAGCGCTCGGCCCAGAACAGGTTGGTGCTGCCTTCGTCGAGCGAGACCACGTGCTCGTCGGGGATGTTGGGCAGGACCAGCTCCTTCTTGCCCCACACCCCCGAACCGAACGGCCACTGGGTGCGCTTGTAGCGCCCGTCCCACAGCTTCATCCACGCGCTGGCGCTGCGGCTCTTGAGCGCCTCCAGGTCATGGGCGACTTCCAACAGTCCGCCTGTGGGGCTGCGATAGATGATCTCGTCCAGGGCCCAGCGACCAGTGCCGGTGTCGGCGTCACGGAACCACGCGTCGTACTGCATGAAAGGCTCTCCGAGGGTGCGCAGGATAGGCGTTGCGTCCGTCATGCCACCCCCTTGCACCACGCCGGCACGGCTTAACCTCCGCGACCATGCGTACCACTCTTGCCGCCGCCGTTGCCGTCTCCCTGCTCTTCGCCACCGGCTGCGAGGACCGCCAGAACCTGCGCGTCGTGCCTGACCGTCATGGTCACGCCGCTGGCACCACCAAGCAGGCCGTTGCCTCCACCAATGACCTGGTGGCCAGCGCCAACGAGCAGTGGTACACCATGCAGAAGGGCGAAACCATGTACGGGGTCGCCAAGAAGTTCAATATCAAGGTCGGCGACCTGATCGCGCGCAACAAGATCGACGAAGCCAAGGTCAACAAGATTGGCGAGGGCTACAATCTGATCGTGCCGCGCAAGTGATCCGCAACGAGCGCTGAAGCCACCTGAACGCTGCGGTTGTCCGCAGCGTTCTTTCATTCCTGAGTTCGCCCATGCGCCCCGACCGCATCCTCCTCGCCACCGGCAATCCCAAGAAGCTGCGCGAATTGCGCGAGATCCTCGCGGACACCGGCATCACCGTGGTGGCACCCGCTGATATCGGCTACGATCCGGAAGTCGACGAGACGGGTACGACCTTCGCCGCCAACGCCATCCTCAAGGCCGAGGCCGGACTGAAGGCCACCGGACTGTGGACCCTGGCGGACGATTCCGGCATCGAGGCCCGCGCCCTGGACTGGCGCCCGGGTGTGTACAGCGCCCGCTATGCCGGCGTACCCTGCAATGACGAGGCCAACAACCACAAACTGGTGGCCGAGCTGGCGGGTCAGGCCGACCGGTATGTGCAATACCGCTGCGTCATTGCCCTGGCCCGTCCCGGCGCCGAGCCGTTGACCTGGGATGGCACCTTCCCCGGCGAGCACATCCCCACGCCCCGTGGCGTCGGCGGCTTCGGGTACGATCCCTATGTCCTGGT
>JBILDK010000346.1:0-3587 GCA_044352625.1 Planctomycetota bacterium | reverse complement strand
GCCGTCGTGCCGCGCACCTCAGTGATGCGCGCCGCGAAGCGCTCGATGTGGGCGAGGCCCATGCCTTTGAGAATCGTGAAGGCGACGATGTGGCTGGCGTCGGTGAGCTGGCTCTGGCCCCAGGACAGCGGCTTGAGCCGGGCCTTCACCTCCGGATCGGTGATGACCACGAAACGGTACGGCTGCAAACCGTAGGAGGACGGGCTGAGAATCAGCGCTTCTTCGAGCGCGGCCCAGGTCGCTGCGGCAACCGGCTTGGCCGGGTCGAACTGCTTGGTGGCGTAGCGCCACTGCAGTTGGGCGAGGAGTTCGGTGGGCGCGATGGTGGTCATGATACCGGCATCATCATGCCCCGGGCTCTCTCGCCAGTCCGTATTCTGCATGCCCTCGCTGGCCAGCGCAGAGACTGGACAATCTGATACCAATACGACCGTACGTCCATGATCCGCCGCAACCCCCATGGCCACATCCCCATCGTCCCCGAGTCGGCCTTTGTCGATCCCACCGCCATCGTGTGCGGCCGGGTGATCATCGGCGAGTGCGTCTTCATCGGCCCCTACGTGGTGATCCGGGCCGACGAGGTCGACGCCAACGGCGACATGGAGCCGATCATCATCGGCGATAATTCCAACATCCAGGACGGCGTTGTCATCCATAGCAAGGCCGGGGCCAAGGTGGTGATCGGCGAGTTCACGTCGATCGCCCACCGTGCCATCGTGCATGGCCCGTGCGAAATCGGCGATCATGTATTTATCGGTTTCAATGCGGTGGCTTTCAACTGCACCATTGGCGCCCGCTCGGTCATCCGCCACAACGCGGTGGTCGAGAACTGCCACCTGCCCGCAGGCTTTCACGTGCCCGCCACCGCTTCGATCCACGCTGACGCGGACCTCGACGCGATTCCGCGGGTGTGTGTCGACGCAGCCAACTTCAGCGAATCGGTGGCGCAGACCAACCTTGATCTCGTCCGCGGATACAAACGCATCCAGAACGAGCTCTGACGGGCCCGCGCTTCCCGCTGCGCTGCGTCAGTGACGACCGGATGCGTGAGGCCTTGGGTTGTCCCATCGGCCACGCTGGACACCAGGCCTGAGCTGAACGCCATTGCCCCCTCCGAAGGCTCACCGCCCCTGGGACCTTGCCCCACCTGGACTGCCGTCTCTTGTAGAACTGCGGCCCGGGGCCTGCTGTAATATGAACCCGAATAACCGCAGTTGATGGCTCATCCTCAAACACGCTGTGGGTGGTGGAGCGGCAAGGCCATCCGCCCTGTCCACCGATCACCTCCTGCCTGTCGTTTTGGGGATACAACCTGCGCCCGATCAGGTACGCAGCGCCTCTACCGGATCCATGCGCGCGGCCTTCCACGCGGGATAGAGGCCGAAGGCCACGCCCACGGCCATCGCGGTGCCCGTGGCGACCACCATAATGGCGACGCTGAAAGCCACCGGGAAGCCGAACACCGCTTCGATCAGCAAGCCGCCGCCGATACCCACCACGAGGCCGAGTACGCCACCGGCAACGGCAATGAGCAGGGCCTCGGTCAGGAACTGGCGCAGGATATCGTTGCGGCTCGCTCCCACCGCGCGGCGTACGCCGATCTCACGGGTGCGCTCGGTCACCGCCGCAAGCATGATGTTCATGATGCCGATGCCGCCGACGATCAGGGCGATGGCGGCGATCACGGTGATGATGACGTTGAACACCTCTTTGGTGCGCTGGGCCTGACGCATGAGTTCCAGCGGGACCGCCACCGCAAAGTCATCGGCGGCTTGGTGCAGGGCGGTGACGATGCGGCGCGCATCCTCGGCCTGCTCCACCAGCCGGGTGTCGTCGGCCATGCGCAGCGAAATGCCGTCCAGATCCGAGCCCCACTCCGGGCGCGGGAAGTGGCTGCGCAGGGTGCCTAGTGGCAGATACACATCGCGGTTGCGGTCCGCCGCGCCGCTGTCGCCGACCCCGCCCCCGGCGGTGGCGCGGCGCGCCATGACTCCGACCACGGTGAGCGGCTCGCCGCCCACCAGTACCACGGTGCCCACGGCGGCCTTGGCATCTTTGGCCAAACGGATGGCCACCGCATCGCCCAGCACGCACACCCGGCGGCTGGCGGCCCCGTCGTCCGCGCGCAGGAAACGGCCGTGGGCCACAGCGCCGCCGGTGACCACCTCCCAGTCGCCGGTGACGCCCAGCACACGCACGTCCTCGTCTTCGTGGTCGGTGGACATGGCGCCCGCGTCGGTCGAGGCGCCGTCGGGTCGGACCTCAGCACGCAACAGCTTCCACGCGCTGGAGGCGGTGATTCCCGGGAGGTGCTGACGCAGCACGTCGAGATCGCGCACCGCCAAGCCTTCGGGATTGAGCCGCCGGGCCCGGGCCAGGCGAGCACCCTCCAGCTCACGCGCCGTGAGGTGGATCGCGTTGAGGCCGATGGCGCGGATCTGCTTGAGCTGCTCCTCTTTGCCGCCCTCGGTGATGGCGGTCATGGCGATCACGGCGGCGATGCCGAAGACGATCCCGAGGATCGCCAGGGCGGTACGCATGCGATGTGCGAGCAGACCCTCGCGCGCAGCCATGCGGATCAGATCCAACGGCTGAACCCCGCCTCGGTCGGGCTGGACGCGGCGGACGGCAAGGGCCGTGGGTGGCCGCGCCATGGCGGAGTTTGCGGCGGGTATGGTTTCCGTCTGCGGATGGGCGTGGCGCTCGTCCGCGACGATCTCGCCATCGACGATGCGTACCGCGCGGTCGGCCTGAGCCGCGACGCTGGGATCGTGGGTCACCAGGACGATGGTGTGGCCCTCAGCATGCAGCCGGCGGAAAACGCCCATGATCTCGGCGCCGGTCTTGGAATCGAGGTTGCCGGTAGGCTCGTCCGCGAGCACGAGATGCGGTCGGCAGGCGAGGCCGCGGGCGATGGCCACGCGCTGCATCTGCCCGCCTGACAGCTCACGCGCGGTGTGGTGCAGGCGGTGGCCCAAGCCGAGGTCGCCGGCGAGGGCGCTGGCACCGGCATGGCGTTCCTCGCGGGGACGGCCGGCATAGACTTGGCCGAGAGCGATGTTGTCGAGCACGCCCAGTCCCGGCAGCAGATTGTACGACTGGAAGACGTAGCCGATCTCGCGGTTGCGCAGTCGCGACAGCCGTCCGTCCGGCAGCCCGGCGACCTCCTCGCCGGCGATACGGTAACTGCCCCTGGTCGGCCGGTCGAGCAGTCCGAGCAGGTACATCAGCGTGGACTTGCCGCTGCCCGACGGCCCGACAATGGCAACGAACTCGCCCTCGTGGATGTCGAGGGTCACGCCGTGCAGCGCGTGGACCTCCTCGCCGCCGACCACATAGGTGCGCCAGACGTCAGTGAGGGAGATCAATGGGGCTTTCGCCCCATTGGTCCGGTCGTCCGGTCCAGGAGCGGTCCGGTCGTTCGGTCGTCCGGTCGTCCGGTCGTCGGGGGGAGCGGTCCGGTCGTCCGGTCGTTCGGTCGTCCGGTCGTCGGGGGGAGCGGTCCGGTCGTCCGGTCGTCCGGTCGTCCGGTCGTCTTCCTGTGCCATTGCTTCTGTGGTCTGCATCAGTTCCACATCGTCAGGTAT
>JBILDK010000345.1:0-3594 GCA_044352625.1 Planctomycetota bacterium | reverse complement strand
GCAGCCGCGCTTCCAAGGCGGTTTCGTGTGGGACTGGGCCGACAAGAGCCTGGTGGTGCGCGATGCGGCCGGGGCCGAGCGCCACCGCTACGGCACCCCCGGCGGCGAGTCGGACGGAGTCGAGCGCATGTGCCTCAATGGCGTGGTTGGTCCCGATCTGGTGCCGCATCCCGGCGCCCATGAACTGAAGCTGCACCAGTCGCCCGTGTGGCTGGTGGTCGAGGACGCCGCGACCGGGCGCATCCGCTGCCACAACCGCCACCACACCCTGAGCCTCGGCCATCTCGCCCTGGTCTGGCGCCTGCACGATGATGGGCTCACCGTGGCGGAGGGCCGGTGCGCCCTGCCGGAGCTCGTCGCGGGGACGTCTGGGGTGTTCAACGTGGACGTCCCGCCTGGGACCCCCGCTGCCGGGGCGACGCGCTGGCTTGATCTGCGGGTGGTGATGGTGTCGGCCACGGCCTGGTGTCCGGCGGGCCATGAGATCCTGGCCACCCAGGCCAGGATCGGTTCAGCGCCGGCCGTCTGCGTCACGGCAACCGGCCGGGTGGAATCGGCCGTCGAAGCCGACGGGGTCCTGCTCACCGGCCGCGACTGGAGCGCGCGCATCGACCGTGCCGCCGGCGCCCTCACTGCCCTGCGGGTGGCGGGTCGCGATCTGATCACCCGGCCATTCGGCCCGTGTCTGCACCGGGCACCTACCGACATCGATCTGCTCATCGGCGGTGGCGGCTACGCGGCCACCTGGGCCGCAGCCGGGCTCGATGCCCCGGTGCCGCGCGTGCATGATCTTCAGGTCGCTCGGGCCAGCGATAATCTGCTCCTGGTGCGCTGGCACGGTGAGCTGGCGTTGCGCCACGGCCACATCCAACGCAGTGCCACCTGGACCATCGGTAGTGACGGCGACCTCGTGTACGAAGAAACCCTGGTGATCGACGCCCCGGTGCCGACCCTGGGCCGCATCGGTCTGGAAGGCTCGCTGAGCGGTGCCTGCGACCAGTGGCGCTGGGTCGGGCGCGGTCCGTTTGAAAATTATCCCGACCGCAAGGATGCGGCGCTCATCGGTGACCACCGCCTGGCGGTGCGCGACAACCTCACCCCGTACATCTTCCCCCAGGAGTGCGGCCTGCGCTGCGACGTGAGCTGGATGGCGCTGACCGCAGTGGACGGCAGCGGCCTGTTGGTGCAAGGCCAGCCGCTGCTGCACGCCAGTGCCCTGCCGGTGCGCCGCAGCGATCTGGCAGCTGCGGACAACCTGGCCGATCTGGTGCTGCGCGATGACGTGGCCGTTCACCTAGATGGCTTCCATCAGGGCCTCGGCGGTGATACCGGATGGACGCGCAACGTGCACGCGCCGTACCTGCTGCCCCCGGGCCGCTACCGCTGGTCAGTGCGCTTGCGCCCATTGCGCGTTGGCGAAGATCCCGCGCACCTTGGTCGCAGCGCCATGCCGGGATTTCCGCGCTGAAAGCCGTGATCCCTGTCGACGCATCAGTCAGGACTCAAACCAGAAAACGAGGTACATGGCCAAGGTCTTCGGCCACCTGATATCCGGCCGGCGGCGTTGGGCGTGGAGCATGAATGCCACCCATGGGGGTGAGTATTCCTTGGCGCGATGAGTGGTCGCGCGCAGGCACACGGCGACCTGGGCTTTCAGCGCAGCCACCACGCCAGGATCGCCAGCGCCACCAACACCACCAGCAAGGCCCGTCGGGCGGTCCGCCAAGCCGGGGCGACCTGGAGCAGCAGCGCGTCGCACCGCGCCATCACCGTGGCACTGCCCACCGGGCGGGTCGCATCCGGGGTGGCAAGCCAGGCGTGAAACTCCCGCATGACGTCGGGTGATGCGGGGCTGAGGCCACCCACGGCCACGGCGAGCACTCCGGCCAACCCGCGCAGGTCCTCGCGCGGGTCGTCGCGGCTCTCGTCGCCCGGGTCCGGGGCCAGGCCCAGGCCAGCCAGACGCACGGCGAAGGGGAACGGGTCGCCGCTGCTGCGCGGTTCGCGTTCGAGGTGGACCGCCCGCGCGTCGAGGGCGCGGTGGATGACGCCGCGTTCATGGGCCGGGGCCAGCGCCGCCGCGAGGCGCCGGATCAGTCCCACCGCCATGGCCGGAGGCAGCGCGCCGTGGCGCGCAGTCCACTCCGCCAACGTCGGACCGTGGCTGGCGGCAGCGACCACGAAGCGCCGGCCGTCAGGGGAGGTGCCCGCCGCGAGCACCGGCAGCAGATGTTCCTGGCGAATGGTGGCGAGGATCGCCAGGCGCTGGCGTTCACGGGCGCGCAGCAGCGGATCCAGCTGGGGCAACTGCGCCAGCACGTCCACCACGCGACCCTCGGCTTGGCCGCGCCAGGCACGCCACGCGCCGCGGTCGGGCAGGGGGCCGAGGATGGTCAATCCGGGCAATCCAGTGTCGGGGGCGGCGCGCACCGCCCCGGTGTCGGCACTACGCGATGCGCTGCAACCCTTGCCTCGCTGCGGGGTCGGCGCAGCGTAGGTCCATGCCATCGCCCACCGCCTTTGCCCTCGTCGCCGCCGGCAGCGCCGCTGGGGGCGTGGTTCGCTTCGCTTTGGCGACCTGGCTGGACGGGCGCTGGGCGGGTTTCCCGGTCGGCACGCTGCTGATTAATCTCATCGGCTGCGTGGCGATTGGCTGGGTCGGCGCAGCCGCCGGCGAGCGCGAATGGGTGCGCTGGCTGGTGATGACCGGATTACTCGGCGGATTCACCACGTTTTCCGCGTTCTCGTGGCAGGCGCTCGCCCTGATGCGCGACGGGCGCATAGGGTCGGCCCTGGCCTATGTCGCGCTCAGCCTGGGGCTGTGCCTGGTCGGCGTGTGGCTGGGCTGGCTGCTTGGGCGCTGAGGCTTCCCCGGATTGGGGTCCGAGATATACCGGTCACATGCCGTTTGCGTCGTTCGTTATGGCGGTGTGTATGATCGGCGGCGGCCTCACCGCCGGCGACGGCGACACCGTGGCTGCGACCTTGGCGGAGTTGACCGCAGCGGACGCGGCACGGTCAGCGGCGGCCGCGGAATCCACGGCCTGGGCCGCAGAGCGTGTGCGGCTTGAAGCCGCCAGCGCCGCGTTGGAAGCCGAGGCTGCGCGCCTTACCGCCGAGACCGTCGCCATCACCGCTGAGGCCACGGCGATCGCGGCGCGTACCCCGCCCGACGTGGCGGGATCGGCGGCCATGGCCCAGCGCCTTGCCGCAGTCCGCGACGGGCTGCGCGCCGCGCTGGTCGCCGCCGCTACCAACGCTGTTCCTGGCACGGTGCGCGTGCCCGCCGTGGGCGCATCCCTTGACGAAGTCTTGCGCTGCTTGGCCGACAGCGAACGCGCCGCAACCCAGGTCGCGGTCGGCCCCGCCACCGGGTTGCTTGACGGCCGGCCAGTGGCGGTGCGCCTGCTGCGCTGCGGCGGGGCCGTGGCGTGGTGGGAAGCGCGCGATGGCCGCCAGGCTGGGGTGGTGCTGGTGGAATCGGGCCAGGCCCGGCTGGTGCCCTTGCCCGCGCACGCCGCCGCGATTCGCGCTGCGCTTGCCGCCGTGGCCGAGGGCCACACCGTTGCGCCGTTCGTCCTACCCTTGGCGCCG
>JBILDK010000344.1:0-3598 GCA_044352625.1 Planctomycetota bacterium | reverse complement strand
GCAACTTGAAAAGGACGACACCTGGCAGGATAAGCTCAAAGGTGTGGATGCGATTCTCGTTCCGGGTGGCTTCGGCAAGCGCGGTTTCGAAGGCAAATTGCGCGCCATCCGCTTCGCCCGCGAGAACGGCATCCCCTACCTCGGTCTGTGCCTGGGCATGCAGGCCGCCTGCATCGAATTTGCGCGCAATGTCCTCGGTCTGGCCGAGGCCAACTCGACCGAGATGAACGAGAAGACGCCGCATCCGATCATCGCCCCGATGGAGTCCCAGCGCGATGTCATCGCCGCCGGCAATCTCGGTGGGACCATGCGCCTGGGCGCGTACCCCTGCACCTTGCCACGCAAAACGTCGCGCACTTCCAAGCTGTTCGGTGGCGCCGACGTGGTCAGCGAGCGGCATCGCCACCGCTACGAATTCAACAACGCCTACCGCGCCCAGTGTGAAGCTGCCGGCATGCTCTTTACCGGCCTCTATATCCCGGATGCGGCCAAGCCCGAGGCTAGCCTGGTCGAGGTGATCGAACTCAAGGATCACCCGTTTTTCCTTGCCACCCAGGCCCACCCGGAATTCCTTTCGACCCCGGTGAAACCCCACCCCCTGTTCAAGGGCCTGCTCGGCGCGGCCTACAAGCGCAAGCGCGGTGAGGAATATCCGGCCCACTGACCCCAGGTTGCGGACCAGCGAATCGTGATGTAAGCTCAGGGCATTCTTCCCCCGCCCTGAGGTTATCCCATGCGTCAACTCGCCACGTCCCTCCTGCTGCTCTGCGCCCTCGGCAATGGCCTCGCCGCCGCCGATCTCACCGCCACCCTGGCCGCGGAGGTGGACGCGAACGCAGCGCTTAGCGACAAGGCCAAAGCCTTCGCCAAGGACAAGCTCCTCCCGCTGTGCACCCAGGCCGTATGGGTGGCCGAGGTGACGGCTCAGAACGCCAAGAAGATACCGCTCGCCGAGATCCAGAAGCTCGACACCGCGTGGCAAAAGGCCGAGGACGAGTTGCCAATACAGAAAGAGAAGCTGAGCAACCCCTGCGCCATGGCGGTCAAAGAGGTGGTCAAAAGTCTGCCCGCGCTGCGCGAAGTCTTCGTGATGGACAACCAGGGCGCGAATGTCGGTCAAAACGGCTTGACTTCGGACCTCTGGCAGGGCGACGAGGATAAATGGAAAATGAGCTTCAAGGGCGGTAAAGGCGGTGTGGATGTGGGCAAGATCAAGTTCGACAAGTCAGCCAATACCAATCTCCAGCAGCTCAGTCTGCCGATACTCGCCGCTGACGGCACGGTGATTGGTGCGGTGTGCTTCGGCATCGCTGTTGACACCCTCTGAGTCGAGGTTTCCATGCTCCGATCCCTGGCGTTGCTGATCATCCCAGCCCTGATCATTGGAGCCCTGATCGCCCTCGGCTGGGTGCTCATGGGCCGCATGCTGGACAGCGCCCATGCGTTGGCGGCTCACACCCACGAGCAGCTGTCCCTGCTCGAAGGGCAACGGCATCTGTATGAGGCGCGCATGGCCGAGCAGCAGGTGCTGGTGGCCACAGAAGAGGACGAGATGGCGGTCGCAGCCAACCTCCATGGGGCCGCCATCGTCGAAGCCAAGGAGCATCTGGAGAAAACCCCGATTCCCGCCATCACCGAGGCCTTCACCGCGTGGGAAGAAAAATCCCGGCGGGTTTTCACCCTCATGATCGAACAATCGAAACCTGATTTTGCGCGAAAAATCAGCCAGGGCAGCGGGTCAGAGACCTTCACGGTGCTGATGACCACGATCGACAAGAATGTCCATGCAGCTGCCGAACGGATTTCCACCAGCCAGACCACCTTCGCCGCGGCCAAGCGCCAACAGCCGCTGTTCCTGATCCTCGGTATCGTCGCCATCCTGGGAGTGGTCGGTATCCTCGCGGGCTATCAGCGAGCCAACCGCCGGGCCGAGGCCGCAAGCCTGGCCAAGCAGCGCGAGAGCGAACAGGGCGCCGCGGAACTCGCCCGGGTGCTGGGTCTGGTACGGGAACAGGCCACGGCCCTGGCGGCGGCCGCCACCCAGGTTGGCGCCACCGCCGAGCGCATGGCCGGAGCCAGCGGCGAGGCCGCCACCACCTCCCACAGCTTGTCCGCGGGCGCCGAGGAGGTTTCGCTCAATGTCGGCACCGTGGCCAGCGGCGCGGAACAGATGGGTGCCTCGATCCAGGACATCGCCCGCTCTGCCAGCGCCGCCAGTACGGTCGCACATCAGGCGGTGGGCCTGGCCAAGAACATGTCCGAGGCGGTTGCCAACCTGGGCACCGCCAGCAACCAGATCGGTACAGTGGTCAAGGCCATCGCTGACATCGCCGAACGCACCAACCTACTTGCACTCAATGCCGCCATCGAGGCAGCCAGCGCCGGCGACGCTGGGCGCGGATTTGCGGTAGTGGCGGGTGAGGTCAAGGAATTGGCGCGGCAGACCGCCGGATCCACCAGTGACATCACCTCGCGCATCACCGGTATCCAGGAAGGCACCGGCCGGGTCACCGCCGACATCGGGCGCATGGACGCCATCATCCGCGAGGTCAGCGACGCCCTGACCGGCATCGCCGCCGCAGTCGAACAGCAGGCCGCCACCACCGGCGAGATCGCACGCAATGTGAGTGAAGCCGCCAAGGGCACCGCCGACCTTGCCACCTCGGCCACCTCAGTCGCGCACAGTGCCGAAGCCGGCAACGCTGCGGTGGCCGAACTCCGCAATGCAGCCAGCGAACTCTCGAGCATGGCGCAACGCCTGCTTGTGGCTGCCGGTTGAACGTCGGTACTGATCCCCAAGGACAACCGCGCTCAACTGGATTGTGCCGGCCACGTCTGATGGTGTGAGCCCGAAGAACGTGTTTGGTGGTTGGGGACTGCATCGCAATGCGTTGTGATGGTGTTGTACGGCACCGGATGGGTGATCCGCAGCGGCGCCGCAAGTCGTTGTCCCCCAACCACCAACCACCAACTGCGACAAGCAGTTTAAACCATGCAGCATATCCGGCATTCATCGATTGCGGTGTACGCGACGATGGTCTCCTGGTAACAATCCATCCATGGCTCACTATCTTGTAACCGGGGCTACTGGCGGCGTTGGCCGTGCGGTGTGCCAGCGGCTGTCCGGTCACCAGTTGACTTTGGTGGCCCGTCAGCCCGCCCCGCTGATAGAACTCGCTGCTGGCCTGCCTGATGCGCTGGCCTTCGCTGCCGATCTCACTGACGAGGCCGGGGCCGAGGCCCTTCAGGGCTGCTTGGCCGAACGGCCTGTGCTGGACGGCGTGGTCCATGCCGTCGGCTCGCTCCTGCTCAAGCCTGCACACCGCTGCTCGCTGAGCGAATGGCGGGCGGTGATGGCCGCCAATCTCGATTCGGCTTTCCTGGTGCTGCGCATAGCAGCCCAGGCGAAGATGCGCGGATCGTTGGTGCTGTGCTCGTCAGTCGCGGCACGCGTCGGCCTTAACAACCATGAGGCGATTGCTGCCGCAAAAGCCGGCGTCGAAGGTTTGGTCCGCGCCGCCGCCGCGACCTATGCGGGTCAGGGGATGCGGGTGAATGCCGTCGCCCCTGGCTTGACCGAGACGCCACTCACCGCTGG
>JBILDK010000343.1:0-3606 GCA_044352625.1 Planctomycetota bacterium | reverse complement strand
CCATGATCGTCACCCGTCCCGGCACCACCGTGGCCGCGGCGAGATGGTCGAGCAGCGGATTGGCGGTGATGGTGAGGATCATGGCAAACTGGTGGGGGTGGGGGTGGGGGTGGTGCGATTCTCTGTGCGTGCCGTGGTGGTTTCCTCCCACCACGAACCACCCACCACCCACACGGGCGCCGCCCGTTTAGTGATTCAGGATGTCCGCGTTGGGCCGCTGATCGGTGAACAGCGGTGCATCGCGGACCATCCAACCGCCGCTGGCGGCGTCGCGGGCGGGGCCTTCCAGCGGGCCCACCAGGGCCTCGCCGCCGTGGGTCGCTGCATCGCGAGCGTTGTGTACGCTGACCCGCACCACCTCGCGATTGGCCTTGAGCCAGTCCTTTTCGAAGCGCCAGAGCTGGGTCAGGGCGGGGTCGTCCCAGCCGATGGGCATGCGCGTCACGCCCAGACTGCGCGCCGGGCCCTCGACCCAGGCGCGGATGGCGCGCTTGGCCGCGTCGGCGTGGCTGCGGTCGTCGCTGTTCGCGCGTTCCTCAAACGCCGGGCTGTTGGGTGCCTGCGGTAGGCGGCGCAGCTTGTTCGCCAAGCCGGGCTCGGCGGCTTCGATCACGTCTGCAGGCACGAAGGCCGAGCGCAGTTGTTGGCCATCGCCCAGGATGTACTGGCGCGACAGGTAGGTTCCTGTGGCCAGTTCTGGCCACGGCACGAAGGCCTTGAGCCGGTCCCAGCCCGCGGCGTTGGCCTTGGGGTCGAGGGGAGCCTTGGAGGCGAGCGTGATGTTGTTGCGGTCAGCATCCTTGCGGTAACCGCCTGCGGCTTCGCCCACCAGTACCGGGATGTTGTGGATGTAGGGCAGGTCGCCAGCACGCATGCTGCGCAGCGCCCCGCCCAGGACCTGGCGTTTCTCACCGTCGTAGCTGCCGATGATATTGCCCAAAAGGATCCCGCTGGGGGTGAGGTCGGCGGCGCACTGGGCGAAGAACTCGCGGGTCATCAGATGCGACGGGATGGTCGACCCGGCGGTGTAGGCGTCGAGGATGATCAGGTCGTAGGGCCGCGGTTCGCGGGCCGCGTCGAAACGCACGAACTGGCGCGCATCCTTGGCCACCAGGCGCAGGCGCGGCAACCCTTCGGCGGTGGTCTGGGTGGTGAGCCAACGCAACAGGGGCACATGGTCCACCACCATGTCATTCACCCGTTGATCGATATCGACCACCGTGATCGACGCCTGGGGAACATGGTGGGCAAGCACGGCGATGCCCACGCCCGAACCCAGTCCGACGATCAGGATTTTGGGCGTGGCCTTGGCCAGGTCATTCCCGGCAGCGGCCATCAGCGGGCTGTTGAGCAGCACGCCAGCAGGGAAAAAACGCACATATGCGCTGTTGGCCAGGGTGCCGGGATCCGGGGTGGGTAGGGCTACTGGCCACGAGGCCGCCGGGGCCACCGAAGTGGGCACCGGCCCACTGGGCACGAGATGAGCCAGGCGCGGATCGGAGACGGCGAGGGAGCGCAGCTCGCTCCAAGTCGGATGGAGGCAGTAACCGCCCTCGACCTTGTCAAAGAAACGCAGTTGGAGGTAATTGTCGCTGGACGATGCCACCCAGGTCATCGAGGTGTAGGCGCTGTCGCGGTGGTCGAGGGCGGCCTGGTCTCCGGCCTGCCAGGGCTGGCGCAGGCGGTACTGGTCGTCGCGAAACGCCAACCCAGTGGCCAGGGCGCCGACCGCGAGGGCCACCGCCAGCAGCTTGGTGCTCACGGCGTCGTCCCCTCGCCGGCGAGGTGCTGCATACGCACCAGGATGTGACCCAGACCAAGGGCAAGCAGGATGGCACCCAACGCCAGCAAGGTGGTGTTGAGATTGAAGAAGGGCATGAGCACGTAGTTCGCGCCGAGGATGCCCAAGACGTTGCCCACCGATCCTATCGCGTACAACGTACCCGTCGTGCGTCCGACCCGGCTCGCGTCGACAAACACCAACTTGACGAGCATGGGTGAGACGCAGCCGAGCATCAGCGATGGCACCAGGAACAGAGCCAGGGCCCCCACCAATACCCCCCAGCGAGCGGTCTGCACCGATTCGTGCAACGACTCAGTGAGCGCCAGACCATACACCGGCAGCAGGCAGTAGCAGATCCCGGCACCAAGGATGACCCAGCCCAGGGGCAGGTTGGTACGCGCGCGGTCGGCAATGCGCCCACCAGCTACATAGCCGATGGACAGGCTGAGGATGAACACGGAGATGATCGCTGCCCAGGTATCGACCGACGAGCCGAAGGCCGGTTGGAGCAGCCGTGCACCAAGCATTTCCAAAGCCATCAGGCAAAATCCGCAGAGGATGGAAGTAAGGTAGAGGACCGGGATGCGCATGGGATCGCCTTGGTGAGGGCGGGAACCATAGAGGGTGCCGCCGGGCCGGGAAGGCATGACGCGTCAGCGTACACTTGCGCACATGGAAGTTCCCATGGTATGAACCCCCATGAGCGCAAGTGTCCTCGTATCCGGTGATGAGATGGAGGCGATCCTCGACCTGCCCGCCGGCGAGAAGGTCGATGTTGAGGAGTTGCGCATTCTGCTCGCCGGCGTGAAGGTCCAGCATGGCTTACAACGCGAGGTGCTGTTTCAGGCCACCCGGCCTGAAACCGAAGATCGGCAGTTGGTGGTCGCCCGTGGATCACCGGCGGTCCTGGGCGAGAGCGGACGCGTTGAACTGCTCATCGACCTCCACGAACTGCCTCCGGCCGACGCCACTGGCAAACGCGATGTCCATCATCAAAAGCGCATCTGCGATGTGATCGCCAACCAGCCCCTGGCGCGCCTGCTGCCGCCCACCCTCGGCCATCCCGGGCATACCGTGCTGGGCAACGAACTCGCTGCCAGTCCCGGCCTGCCAGGAGAATACGGCCCGCTCAAGGGCGATGGCGTGGGCACCGATGCCGCGGGCTGCCTGGTGGCGAATTATACCGGAGTGTGCCGCCTATCCATCCGCGCCGGGCAGCGCGTACTCACCGTCGCCCCCGGTCTCTACATCGATGGGGACGTTGATCGCACCGTTGGCAACATCGTCACCACGCACGACATTGAAATCCGCGGCGACATCAAAGCCGGATTCTCGGTCAAGACCTCAGGCAACCTTACGATCCACGGCGTGATCGAGGACTCCCGGGTCAGTGCCCAGGGGCATATTGTTTCGGGCGGGATCCTCAAAGGTGTGAGTCGGGTCAAGGCCCAGGGCGACATCACCGCCCGCCACATCGAAGGGCGCGAGGTGAAATGCCGCAACCTGGTGGTGTCCAACAGCATCGTCGGGGGCAAGATCATGGCGCTCGGCCACGTCACCGCCCGCGACATCATCGGCGGCAGCATCGTCTGCAGCGGCACGATTATCTGTGATCATCTCGGCGATCCCTGGGCCACCCCCACCAGCCTCCATGTTGGGGTCAATCCCTACGAGGAGACGCTCTTCGCGGTGGCCAGCAAGGAACGCGCCCGGGCCATGTTCCAGATCCACGACCTCGAAGACCGCTGCCGTATCGAAGCCATCCACCTGCGCGGTGCCCTAGCCGGGGGCAAAGGCAAGGCGGCGGCGGCCGCGATCGAGGC
>JBILDK010000342.1:0-3615 GCA_044352625.1 Planctomycetota bacterium | reverse complement strand
AAAACGCCATCAGCACGTCCTCGACCAGCGCGTGCCGACCGGGCTCGCCGACCAGCGCCACCAGGCGCACGCCGGCCGGGACCGCCACCAGCGCGGCGCGTTCGGCCCCGCCGGCCTCGGGGACCACACGTACCGCCACGCACAGCCCGCGGTTCTTGATCAACGGGAAGGGCCGCGCCGGATCCACCGCCAGCGGGGTGAGCACAGGCTCGAGCTGGTCACGATAATAGCGGCCCAGCGTCTCGCGATCGACCTCGGTCCAGCGATGCATGGGCACCACCTGGAAGCCGTTGCCCGCAAGGGCAGGTGCCACGTCCTCGCGCCAGCAGGCATACTGCTCGGTCACCATGCGACGGATCTCAGCGCGCATCGCCTTGTGACGGGGCTGGGTGAGGCGCGCTTCCGGTCCTGTTTCGTGTGCCAATTCGCGCAGTTCGGCTACGCGTACCATGGTGAATTCATCAAGGTTCGAGGCGACGATGGCAAGGAACTTGCCACGCTCGATCAGCGGGGTGGCTGCATGCTGGGCCTCCTCCAGCACGCGCCGATTGAAGGCCAGCCAGGACAGCTCGCGGTCGAAGTAGGACGACGCCTTGTGGCGCGGGCGGTAATCGCGGCGGATGGAATCCGTTCCCATGTCAGGCATCCTCTCGAGGTACGACCACCGGGGTCAGGCCGAAGACGTCGCGGAACATGGCGGCTTTGCCCTCGACCGACCACGCCTCAAGGGCGATTTGGCGACGGTCCACGCGCAGCAGCAGGCGGTCGCGGTCGACGGTGACTTTGACCCGCTTGACGCGTTGCATGCGTTCTACGTCCAGCCCATAGGCCAGGCGAAGGATCGCAGCGAGGTAACTCACGATAACGCGCTCGCGGCGTGGTAGGCGCGTGAACTCTTCGTGGTGCGATTCAGGCGCGCTCTTGCGGTGATAGCGCGCGATGTTGGCCACCATGTCCTTCTCAATAGCGGTGACCCCGGCGATGTTCACCGACTGGAGGATGTACATGGAGTGCTTGTGGCGGTTGCGCACATTGATGTACGAGCCGAGGTCGTGGACCAGCGCGCTGAATTCCAGCAAGGTGCGTTCACGCTCGCCCAAATGATGCAGCTGCTTGGTCTGGTCGAACAGTTGCACCGCCAGCGCCGCGGTGTTTTCAGCATAGGCGAGGTTGCCGCCAAATCGCTCCACCAACTGCCGCGCCTCGGCCATGAGGTGGCTGGCATCGAGATAGTGCGGCCCGTTGGCTCCCGGCAGTAATTCGGCGAGCAGTCCGTCGCGCAGCGTGAAATAAGGCACATGCAGACGCAACGCCCCGGTTTCGGCGCAGGTGTGGCGCAGCAGGCTGGCCGCAGGAAGCAGCCGTGCGGCGCTTACCGGATCAGTGCCGCAGGCATCGGCCCGGCGGGTGAAGGTCAGGCCGGCCATGCGCTCTAGCCAGGTGGCGAGCCGGCGTGGGTCGATCGCGCCGAGCAGGCTCGTGTCCTTGGGATCGAGGATTTGGGCCAGGCGCCGCACCTCGCCGCCGGTGACCACCAAGCGGTCCACTTTCCACTCTGGCAGCCGCGACAGCATCATGTGTGCCGCGCCGAGCGCGAAGCGATCGACCGTGACGGCGAAATCAGTCGAATCACGCAGGTCTTTGAAGTGTTCCCAGCAGCGGATGGTGCCAAAGTGCTCGTCCACCGAATGGACCAGCTTGCCGTCGCTGACCAGGCTCACCGATGTGGCTCCGCCGCCCACGTCGAGCAACAGGGTCCGACCGGCCAGGGGCAGACCGCAGCGCGGGGCGAAGGCGGAGAGTGCTTCAACGTATATGCGCGCTGCCTCGGGCCCGTCGATCACCTCTAGGGTCACCGCATGCTCGGAGCGCAGTCGCTCCACCAGCACGTCGTTGTTCTCAGACTCGCGCAGCGCGCTGGTGCCGACGGCGCGCACTTGGGTGACGCCATAGGCACGGGCGGCCTCCATGATCGCGCCGACCGCCTGGGAGACTTGATCCATGGCGGCGCGGTCGAGCCGGCCCTTGGTGAAACCCACGGTGAGATCCACCGGCAGGACCAGATCTTCGAGGATGCGCTGTTCGCGGTCCTTGATCTCGGCGATGAAGGCGCGCACCGAGGATGCGCCGCAGTCGATCACCACGACCGGCTTGCCGCCCAGGGTCGGCTTGGCCGGAGCGTGTTGTCGGTCGACGCGGACGGTCGAGACGTGATGGGAGGCGGTGAGGCGGGGCATGCTCAGACCTCGCCCGCGGTGACGGCCGCGCCAATCGCAACCGCATCGTCGCCCAATTTTGCCAAACGCACATCGATCGGATATCGTGTATGAAGGACGCTGCTTCCGCCCACCAAGCTGCGCACCCGGTCGGCCAAGCGCTCGCCCAGGGCCTCGGCCACGCCACCACCGAGCACGAACACCTGCGGATCAATCACATGGGCAATGGTGGTCAGTCCCCAGGCCAGAGCCTGGGCACAGCGCTCCACGGCTTCGGTCACCACCGGGCAGCCCTGTTCCAGCGCCTCGCGCAACGCGCTGGATTTCACCGGGCCAACGCTTGGCACCTTGGCGCTGCGCCCCTGAGCGGCGGCCTCGCGCAGTAGGCGCACGATACCACTGCGGCTGGCAGTGGTTTCAAGACAGCCGGTTCGACCACAACCGCACAGCGCATCCCCGAAGGGCGCAGGGATGTGGCCGATCTCGCCGCCATATCCGTGGGCCCCGTTGAGCACCCGGCCCTTGTGAACATAGGCTCCACCAAGGCCGGTGCCGACGAAGGCCATGTAGGCGCTCGAGACATCCGCGGCGCAGCCGTACGTTGCCTCGCCCAGGGCTCCGAAGTTCACATCGTTGCCCAACGCCACTGGCCGTTCTAGGCGGTCGCGCAGATCGTTGGCCACCGGCGAGGGCTCCCAGCCCAGGTTGGAGGCCATGAGGATGATGCCTTTTTTCATGTCCACCGGCCCCGGAACCCCCAGGCCTACTGCGGTCAGATCGCGCCATTTGAGCCCGGCAGAAATAGCCGCCTCTCGGGCGGTGTCCGCAATTCGGTCAAGCACGGCGGCATAGCCTTTGTCCGCCTTGGTCGCGGTGCGCGCATGGCCCACCACCATGCCCTTGGAGTCGATGATGACCGCGTGGATCTTGGTGCCGCCAAGATCGATACCGAGTCGGAAGTTGGGTTTACCCATGATGCGCGCTCCGGGGGGTACGGTGGGACCCAGGATGGCAGCGCAAGCTCAGCGCTCGTGTGAAGACTCGATGAAGCTCGACAAGGTCCACTGTCGCGCAGTCGGATGGACAGCACGACGGGGCAATCACCAGTGCGACGGTGTTGAACCTGAACGTCGCGGTTGATGGTTCATGGGTTCGAGCCAAGGCAGTGCGACGTCGGGGGCGTTCACCGTGATGGTGATCACCAGAATTGTCGCAACTCACGGTGTCGGAACCATCAACCATGAACCATGAACCATCAACAGCGGTTTTCGGATTGAAGGCTGAATGACCCGGTACAACGAGAATAACTGAGGTGGCAGACAGGTATGGTTCTCGTTGGTCACCCGACACAGACGTGAGCAGATACGAAGAACACCCCATAGAAGCATGTCTGGTGGAT
>JBILDK010000043.1:0-11987 GCA_044352625.1 Planctomycetota bacterium | reverse complement strand
GCCGATGAGCTGCGCTGGCTCGGTGCGTTCCAGTATCCGCTGGTGCGCGGTTGGGTCGGTCGGGTCGCGGGCGCAACCACCACCAACCGTACCGGCGAGGTCGTTCCGGCGCTGCAGCCGTTGTTTGCCCGCATGCTGCGCGGCGGCTGGAGCGCCCAGCGCGCCGCCGACGGCGCCGCGGTAACGCTGGTGGACGGGTCGCTGATGGCGGGCGGGTCGTCGATCGATCCCTCCGTGGTAGCGTGGATTCGCGACCATGAGGGCATTCCCACCGATCTGCGTCTGGCCCATGACGGCCAAGGCTGGCTGGTGACTCTGTGGCAGGTGCGCCCAGGTGCGCCCGCGGTGGTAGAACAGTGGCGCGCCTCGGCCTCGCCTGAACTGGCTCGTCACGCCGCAGTGGTGGCCAGGCTCGCACGATGACCCGACGCGGTCCCGAGGTCCTCGCCCCGGCGGGCGGTCCCGAGTGCCTGCCGGCAGCGGTGGCCGGCGGCGCCGACGCCGTGTACCTTGGGTTGCGCCACTTCAACGCCCGTGGCCGGGCCGAAAACTTCCGCAAGACGGATCTGCCGCGGGATGTGGCTTATCTGCACCACCACGGGCTGAAATGCTACGTGGTGCTCAACACCCTGGTCCACGACGACGAATATCCCAAGGCTCTCGACCTCGCCTGGCATGCGTGGCAGGCGGGCGTGGATGCGGCGATCATCCAGGACCTCGGGCTATGGACGACCTTGGCCCGCGAGGTGCCAGGGCTCAAACGCCATGGCTCGACTCAGATGACCATCCACGATCCCAGCCAACTTGAGGTCCTTGCCGACCTCGGGGCCGAGCGTGTGGTCCTGGCCCGCGAGTTGTCCCTGGCCGAGGTCCGGCGCTGCACCGCCGCTGCCGCTGCGCGTGGGGTCGAGATCGAACACTTCGTCCACGGCGCATTGTGCTATGCCTTCTCGGGCCAATGCCTGATGTCGAATTTTGCTGGCTGCCGCAGCGCCAATCGCGGCACCTGTGCTCAAAACTGCCGGTTTGACTATCAGCGCGACGGAGCCGTGGACACCGAGATATCGCTCAAGGATCTGGCTCTGGCCACGCGTATCGGCGACTTGGCCGAGGCGGGCGTCGCCTCGCTCAAGATCGAGGGCCGGCTCAAAGGTCCCGAATATGTCTATACCACCAGCCGCATCTATCGCGCGGCGGTCGATGCCTGGGCTGCTGGCACGCCGTTCGACGCGGCCTGGGCGGCGGACCTCCAGCGCGATGTGTTTTCGCGCGCCAACAGCACCGCCGCGCTCGATGGCGTGTTCGCTGCCGCAGCGCGTTTGCATCGCTACGCGCCGGAACGCGATGGCGTTGCGGATGCGCAGATCGAGCGCGCCGATCGCGCCCGGGGTGAAGTGGTGGTGCGCAGTGCCGGCACAGTGCGCGCCGGTCAGGGCTTTGCCTGTACCGTGGGAGACTTCAACGACGGCTTCCTGGTTACGCAGGCCGACGCCTTGGGCGGCGGACGTTGGATGCTGCGCGTGCGTATTGCGCCGCGCGGGCCGCGCCTGCCGGCGGGTACGGCCCTGTTCCGCAACGCCGACCATGCGCGCAAGCAGGAGGCCGCCACGGCCATGGCTACGGTGCCGGTGTCGGCGGTGGCAGCGCCCGCGATGGCGGTGGACCTGGTGGTGGAGGTCGCCACCGGCGCGGCCGTGCGCGTCACGGCCACGGCAACGGATGGCCGTCGGGTTGAACTCGTCGGCGATACGCCCCTGGCCGCCGCCACCGGGCGGGTATGCGACGCGACCCAGGTCCGCGCCAAACTCGGTGCCTTTGGCGGCACCGGCTATGCCTGCGGGGCGCTGGACCTGCGCGTATCCGCATCGCCTTTCGTACCTGATGCCCAGCTCAAGGAACTGCGCCGCCGCCTGGTAGCGGAGCTTGATGCCGCTGCGCTGCCCCCGCCGGTGTTCGCTGCCCCGATCCAGGGCGCGCCGCGGTTGCGTCGGACTGCGCTGTGGGTGGCGGTCGGCTCCAGCGCTGCTGGTCGCGCGGCCCTCGCTGCCGGGGCCGCAGCCGTGTGGCTGGATGATGCGGCAGCAGACTGGTGGAACGTTGCGCCGCCGACGCTCGATCTTGCCGGGCTGGAGGGCCATTGCTGGCTGCGCCATCCGGCCACCGCCCCCGTGTCGCCGCATCTTGCGACGCTCGGCCTACCGGTGGTCGCCGGACACCTGGGGGTGATGGCCGCCGCCCGCGCCGCCGGCCTGGCGGTGATCGCGGATCATCCGCTCAACACCTACGGCGTGGCCACGCTTGCCGCCCTGGGTTCGCTGGGTGCGTCGGCCGCGGTCCTGAGTCTTGAACTGTCAGGACGAGAGATCGCTCGCCTCGCGGAACGGTGCGCCGACCCCGCGCTGCCCGGCATCGCGGTGGCAGTCGCCGGCCGCCTGCCGTCGATGCTCACGCGCCAGGACCACGGCCTGGCAATCGGTGCGGTCGGCACCATCCAGGCGGTGCCGCGCGACGGTGGCCTCCCCTATGAGCTGCAGCGCCGCCGCCATGACACCGTGGTGTGGGAGGGCCGACGGTTGTGCGCTCCAGTACCGACCGCCATGACGCGTGGCCTGGTGGATGCGTGGCTGCTGGAATTTGCCGACCTCGCGCCTGACGCGATCACCGAACTGGTCACTGCCTATGCCCGCTTACGCGATGGCGGTGATGCTACCCCTGTGGAATCGATCGTGGCGGCCCACGCATCCCACGGCTTGTTTAGCGGGCATCTGCATCATGGCTCTCGTGAACTCGATGCGGTATCCAGCGAGCTGACCGAAGCCTAGCGGCACAGTCCAGGTGGTAGCTTTCCAGCACCACTAGCGTGCGATTACACGGTTTGATTGGGGCTGGGTTGGCTGCTAACCTGGCGAGCACCACGGAGGCGGCACACAGAATGGAAAGCAGGGGGGCGCGGTGGGGCAGGCGTGAACTCCGTCAGCTCGGCATGTCGCCTGTCAGGGTTGCGCAGGAGGGTTCGGCAGGTGCCAGACGGTGGTCGCGCGGGTGACTCAGCCTCCCAACCGGTTGCCCAGCCCTCCGTGCCATGGTACAACGCTGAAACCATGTTCATGCCCTACGCCAAGTCGGTCGGCCACAGTGCCTCCACCAAGCGGTTGCAGTCGCTTATCCAGGAACGCCTTGAAGCTGGCGGGGGCGATGTAGCTGAGAGCATTGACCGGCGCATCTGGGACCTCTTTGGGCAGACGTGGTCGGTCATGTTCACCGATCTCTCGGGTTTCTCCCGCCAGGTGGCCAAGTTCGGCATCATCCACTTTCTTCAGGTCATCCACGAATCGCTGCGCACCTTCACCCCGTGCATCGACCGCCACGACGGCATCCTGCTCAAGGTCGAGGCCGATTCGATGCTGGTGTTGTTTCGTCGCCCGGCCCGTGCCCTGGCCTGCGCCATTGACATGCAGCGCGCCTGCGCCGGTTATAACAACAAACGCCCGCCCGAGGAGCACATCCTGCTTTGCGTTGGCCTTGGCCATGGCGAAATGCTGCGCATCGGTGACGAAGATGTGTTTGGCGCCGAAGTCAACGCCGCCTCGAAGCTCGGCGAGGATACCGCCAAGGCCTGGGATATCCTGGTCACCGACCAGTTCCGCGCCCAACTTGGGGCAAAATCTGATGTCGCCTTTGCAGCGTTGTCCGAGCCGCCGCCCGGAGCGGTCCAGGCTTGGCGGGCTGAGTACCGCCTGGATCCGGCATGAAGAACGCGCCGCGTAGCCGCAAATCGTGGTGGCGTCACCTGTATCATGCCATGGTACGCATGCTGCGCGGCGCGGTGTTGCTGGAGGATACGCCTGAGCGCATCGCCCGGGGCTGTGCATGCGGCATGTATGCGGCGGTCTTGCCGGTGTTCGGGCAGACCTTTATCGGCATGATCCTGGCTCGGCTGTTACGCGGCAATGTCATTAGCTCCATTCCTTGGTCGTGGATCTCCAATCCGCTGACCACGGTGCCGATCTGGTATGGGTGTTATCGCGTCGGCGTGGCGCTGCTGCCCGGCCACCAAGCTGTGGGCTGGCATAAGGTCCAGGCCATTGCCGAGGAGATGAGTGAGGCACCGTGGCGCGAGGCGTTGCTGCATGGTTGGGATGTGCTTGGCGACATCGCTGTGCCACTGGTGCTGGGCACCAATCTTGTCGGTCTCGTGTTTGGGCTGCTCGGCTATGCCGCGGTGCGGCGCGTGGTGCCGGTGCTTCAGGCCCGCCGCCGTGCCCGCTTGGCCCATTGGCATCGGACCAATGAAGTCTGATTCCCCGGCTCCCGGGCCGCGGGCTGCTGCGATCCTGCTGGCGGTCACCGTGGGGGTGGGATTTGTGGTGTGGCTCCTGGCCGAGCGCGGCGTGAGACTCGGCCCGGCCTGGGCGGCGACCGCGCATGGACTCATTGCCGTCGTGCTGGCCTGGCGTTGGCGGCTGCCCTGGTGGTGGCGGCTGATCGTGGCCTTGTTCGCCCCATTGGTGGTGGTGGCGCTGGTGCTGCAACCGCCGGTGTGGATCTGGCCAGCGACCCTGCTGTTGTTCGTGCTCGTCTTCTGGAGTGTGTTCCGCACGCGTGTGCCGCTGTACCTATCCGGACCGGCCGAATGGCAGGCGTTGGCGGGAGTGCTGCCCGCCGGCCCCTTCGCTTTGCTCGATATCGGCAGCGGCCTGGGTGGGCCTTTGTTCTGGCTGGCACGGCGGCGGCCCGACGGTGCCTACACCGGCATCGAAATCGCGCCGCTGCCCTGGCTGGCGGGCTGGCTGCGCGCACGTTGCGCCCCGGCCCCGCGTCCGTGCATGCGGTTGGGCGATGCGACGCGGATCGACCTGCGGACCTATGATGTAGTGTTCGCGTTTCTTTCGCCCGCTGCGATGCCTGATCTGTTCGCCAAAGCACGGCTCCAGATGCGGCCGGGCAGCGTGCTGGTAAGCTGCGCATTCGCCGTGCCTGGCCACGAACCAGACCAGCGGGTCAGTGTCCTAGGAGGACGCGAGCTGCTGGTTTGGAAGATGGGTTGAGTGAACTCGGATAGTCATGTCCATCGCGGCCACCGGCCGTGACCGAACCGCAGACCTGCACCGCACCCGTATTCACTCGATGCGATCAGAGATTGCCGAACAGGTTGTCCAACTGGTCCTTCATCGCATCCGAGAAATCCTTGCCCAGTGGGGGCTCTTGTGCCTGGTCAGCGGGCTGGCGCGCGGCGGCATCATTGAGGATGCTGTCGACATGGGTCGCAAGTTCCTTGCACAGGACCTGGATCATGCCGGGCTTGACCGTGGTGGCGAACACCGCGACTTGGAGGGTCCGTTCACCGATCAGCGTCACATGGATGCTATGCTCGCTTCCCTGGTGGGATAACACGCGGAAATCCTTCTCACCAAGTAGTTTTGCAACCTGTTGGGTGGTAGCGAAGGAACCCGAAACCAGGGCGGCGAGGGCCTGGGTGTCGTTATCGTTCTGTTTGAAGCCCTGGCGGGCGACCATGTGACCTTCGCGATCAATGAGCATGGCGGCAAGGGCGCCGGCCTTACGCACGAAGCTGAGCAGGGTGGCGTTGAAGCGGTCTACATCCTGGGCGTAGAAAACCAGGCGGCGGAGCCGCAGCGCTTCATTGTCGCTGACCATGGCGGACTCCGTTCAGGGCGTGTGGCTGGTCGGGCCAGCATGGCTGTCGACAATGAGTTGCTGAACGGCTCGCGGCATCTGGGCGCGCACCGCCGGCACCAGGACTACCAGCGCAATGAAGCCTCCGACCAGGACCACAATGACCAGCAGCATGATGACGGCACCCTTGAGGGCGCCTCCGCCATTGCCGCGGCTTTCTTGATAGCGTTTGAGAGTCGGATCAGTGGCACCAAGGTCGGGAGCCTTGTCAGTAGCCTTGTCAATCGCGGTGGGCTTGGCCTTGGCCAGGTGACGATCACGCGCCGTGGGCTCATCTGCAGCGGTTCCGGCGATCGGGGTGGTGGCGTTGGCTGCGGCAGTGGGCAGGCGCCGGGGCGGGGGCTGTAGGGCCGGAGCTGGGCGCGGCGGTACTGGTGCCGGTGCCGGAGCCGGGCGCGGCGGTGCCGGGGCGGGGCGCGCGGCGGCAGGCGGCGGTGGCGGTGGCAAAGTGGGTTGACGTTGCGGGGTGGTGGTCACGACCGGGGTTGGCCGAGAGGGGGTGGTCGTGGTCGGCGTCGGGGGCAGTGTCATCTGACCCCCCGAGCCGGGTTGGGACGGCAGGGTGGCATGGCCGCCCGAGCCGGCGGTAGCGGGCTGCGGCGGCAGGTTCTGGGCGGTTCGCCGCCGGTTCGCAGCGGGGGCGTTCTCGCGGTTGAGGCGCTCGATCACCAGGCGAGAGATTTCCTTGAGGGTGGCAAAAACACCCTTGCCGTCACGCGCCACCGCTTCATGCACCGGGACCTTGAGCGGGTTGAGCTGGGCATCCATCTCGGCGATGCTCAACACTGATGGCAGATCGCGCTTGTTGTACTGCAGCACCAGTGGCAGATCGTCGAGCTTGAGGCCCATCTCGGCGAGGTTGTCGCGCAGGTTTTGTAGGGATTCAAGATTCTCGGCCATCTTGTCGGGATTCGAGTCGGCGACGAAGATCACCCCATCCACACCCTGCAGCACGAGTTTGCGCGTGGCGTTGTAATAGATCTGGCCGGGCACGGTGTAGAGTTGGAATTTGGTGCGCATGCCGGCGACCTGGCCGAGGTCGAGGGGCAGGAAGTCGAAGTACAGGGTGCGGTCGGTTTCGGTCGCGATCGAAACCATCTCGCCCACGGCGTCCTTGGGCGCCTTTTTGTGGATGATTTCAAGGTTGGTAGTCTTTCCCGACATGCCGGGGCCGTAGAATACGACCTTGCAGCTGACTTCACGCTGACCGAAATTGATCTGGACCATGGGAGGGGCTCGTAGTGCGAGGAAGGGAGGCGGCCGGTTACAGAGCAATGCGCTGGGCGATGCGCTCTATGATCGACTTGGCTTCGATCTGGAGGAGCGCCAGATTGGCAGTGGGGTCCACCAGAATGGCGACGTAGGCGGGTCCGGCACCGAGAAGCAGGACGGTGCCCTGCGCACAGGTCGCAGTGAAGGCAGAGGGAGCGCCCAGCGTGAGATGCTGGCACATGCGGGTGGAGCTGCTGATCGCTTCGGCCAGCGAGGCGGCGAGCAGGTTCTCATCGGTGCCGGTACGTAACGCGGACGACATGGGCAGTCCATCAGCGGACAGCAGCAAGGAGCCGCCAACGCCGCGCACGCGATTGAGCTGGGTGAGAACGTCCTGCATGAGATTCCTGTTCAGGCGGCGCCCAGGTCGATGAGGACCTGGCGGGCACGCAGTTCGAGCATGGCCGGACGAACCTTGGCAGCTGCGAGGATGAGCACGCAATAGCTGCCGTCGCGCTGGAAGGAGAGCACCTGGCCGGCGGAGGCGGCGACCGACCACGAAGACATGGCGCCAGCCCCGGCATGGATTGCGGTCTGGCTGAGGGCTCGACCGACTTCGGCGCCGAAAGCGGCGAGCACGTCCTCCTGGCCCTGGACGAGATTGCGTGCCACGACCACGCGGCCCTGAGTGTCGCAGACCGCGACTCCGGTGACCCCCGCTTCGCTGCACAGGCCGTCGAGCAGGGCGATGCGTGGTGGGGCCTGGCGGGTGGTGGTCTGGACCCCGACCGTGCGCAGCACCTGGCTGGCAGTGGCAGGAAGCGCGGGAAGTGAGGCGGCGCTTCCAGGGACTGGCTTGATCCCCGGCCGCGGAGTGGTCGTGGCAACCGTGCCTCCCAAAGAAGCAAGCCGGGCGGTCGCGGTGGTGTCCCCAGGCTTGAAGCTCAAAATCGCTCTGAGATGAGCCTCGGCCACACCGCGTTCACTGGCGTGATCGGCGAGCAGCAGGTGCGCCTGGTAGCAACGTGGATCGCGCTCGACCCCGGTACGTAACAAGGCGAGTGCCTCATCGTTGCGCTTCAAGCTGAGCAGGATCTCACCGAGGATGACGTAAGCCTGCCCGCTGCGCGGGAATTCCTTGATGCAGCGGCGGCACGCCTGGTCCGCTGCGACGGCATCGCCGCTCGAACGCAACAATTCGGCAAGGCGGGTGTACAGGGAGGCGGAGGGGAAGTTCTCCACCTTTTTTCGCAGGCGTTCGATCTCGGATTCCACCTGCAGGCCTCCTGGCGAGTGATGCGACGAGGTGGTTCCTGTGTGGCACAGGGCCGCGATCGCTTGTTCCCTTCTTAGTGGGGCGGGGGAGGACCGTCAAGGTTGGTGACCTTTGACCTGGGGGAACTTGCACAGAACATATGATACGGTGCGACCCCTCATTTTCATCCTCAACGTCCACAGTGGCGGCCAGCGTGGCGCCTGGTTGTATCACCAATTGGAGCTCCGCAACGCGGGTCGGGTGGTGGCCCTGTCCACCGAGGATCTGCAGACGGCGGCGCGCACCGCGTCAGAGGACGGCTCGGCCCTGGTGGCCTGCGGGGGTGATGGCACAGCGGCCTCCTGCCTGGAAGCTTCCTGGATTCCTGGTGACCGTCCTATGGCCCCGGTGGGGGTCATTCCCCTGGGTACCGGCAACGATCTGTCCCGCTGGCTGGGCTGGGGCTCGCGCCTGCCGGACCCAAGCGCCCTCGACGGCCTGCTGGTGCGGCTGCAGAATGCGCGGACTTCGGCCCATGACCGGTGGGTGGTTGAGGGTCCCGCCGGGACCATCGCCTGGTTCAATTACCTGTCGATCGGCACCGACGCCCGGGTCGCCCTGCGTTTCCACCGCTTGCGGCGCTTGCATCCGTGGATGTTTCGCGGCCAAGCCATCAATCGCGCCATGTACGGGGCGGTAGCCCTGTCCGAACCGCAATTGCCCCTGTCGCGGTCCCTCGACCTTGCGCGGCACACGGTCCCGGCCTGGGCGCGCGCCGTGGTCTTCACCAACATCGGCAGTTACGCCGGGGGCACCGCCTTGGGCCGTGGCATCCATGCGGTGGACGGCCACCTCGACGGTTTCCTGCTTGGCCCCGGCAGTGTCCTGGGACTCGCCGCCGCCGGGGTGCGCCGGCCGCATCCCTTGGGTGCGATGGCCCAGGTTGATTTCACCCTGCGCGTGCCCACTGCGATGCAAATCGACGGCGAACCCTCGGTTGCCCCGCCCGGGCGCTATTCGGTGCGCCGCGTGGGCATGGTCCGGGTGTTGATGGCGCGGTAGACAAGCACCCCTGGACCGCTCGGCGGTGCAGGGGGCGTAAAAGGCAAACGACTTAGAGCGAGGCGTGGATGCGCTTCAGTACGCCGACCGTGTAGCTGGTCACCAGGGTGGGTGAACCCTCAGCCCAGCGGTCAGCGCTGTTGATCCAGAATGTCTGGCCCTTGTCGCCCGCTTTGGCCTGGTTCTTGATCGTGGCGAAGAGGTCGGCGCGCCAGTCGGCCTTGGTGCCGTCGGGCAGGGTCAGGGTGGTGGCGTCGATCAGGTCGAAGGTCTTGGCCATGGTCGCGTAGTAATAGAACAGGCCTTGCTGTTCCTTCCCGGCAGTCATGCCTGGATTGGCATCGAAGCGGTAATTGGCCTTCACCCAGTCAAGGGCCGTCTTTACCCGCATGTCATCAGGCTTGAGATCGAGCACCAGATACGATGAGATGAGGGCATAGGTCATCGAGCCGTAGCTCAGCATCTTGGGCACCGGATCGCCTGGCTTGGCGGTGGGATCCTGACTGCCGCCAGCTTTGCTCTCATCCGGGGCGTACACCGCGCCGCCGTCGTTGCCCGCCCAGGGCAGTTTATTGACGGAGGTGAGGTTCTGGCAGCGCTCCAGGAAGCGTAGCGCGGCCTGCATGCGCGGCTCGCTGGTGGGCACACCCGACGCCTTGAGCGCGCCGATGGCGTAGGAGGTGTTCGAGAGATCCTCATGGCCGGCGCCCTTGGAGCCGTAGCCGATGCCGCCATTGGCCGGACTGCCGGCCACCACGTTCTGGATGCCGAACAGGTAGTCCTGCATCGGCTTGAGGGCGGCGGAGTCCTTGTGCCCGGTGGCCACCGCGAGGCGTAGGGCGAGGCTCGTACAGTAGTTGCCCAGGCCCTCTTCGGGATTGTACACCCCGCCATCGGGTTGTTTAAAACCCATGACGTACGTCACGGCCTTGCTCAGCACCGGGTCGGTGGCAGGCAGTGCCAGGGGCGGCAGTGCCAGGGTCTCGGCGGCCAGGGCGGTGATGCCGAGGACGTACTTCTTGCCCTCAGCGATGGAACCGTCGGTTTGGGCCTGGGCCACGAGGTAGCTCTGACCAGCGGCGATCAGTGCCTCGACCTCGGTCTTGGTTGGTACGGCGTTTTCAGCGGCACCGGCACACAGGGCGAGAGAAGCGACAAGAGCGAGGGGGCGGGTCATGGCAGTGGGTCTCCGTGGCCCTGATGATAGGCATGGCGTGGCGCCGCAAGGAGTGCGAATGCGCACTCGGTCGGCAGGGGGGCACGACGCTGCCGAGCGCGTGGGCAGGCCCATGCACACCCCCGCCTTGCCCTGACCCGGTTGGGCCGCGACAACCGTCGCCATATGCCTCCACCAAATCCTTTCGCGCCGCGTTCCTATGGCACGCTCGAACCCGTTACCGGGCGCGCCTTCTTGTGGCGCAATATCGTTAATTCCACGGTTTTTGTTGGGGATCGCGGGATCGCAGTGGTGGACACCCAGGTCAACCACGGGCTGGCGAAGCGCTTGCTTGATCACCTGACCGCGACCTTTGCCAAGCCGGTGCTCTACACCATCAACACCCATTACCACTGGGACCACACCAGCGGCAACGCAGTGTTCCAGGCGGCTGGCGCCATGGCGGTGTGCAGCCGGCGCACTGCCGTGGCGATGCATGAGCGCTATCGTCGGCAATACGATTTCCTGGCTGGTCGCGGCTTTGAACTCGGGCCTGATCCGGTGATACCGCTGATGTACGGCGAGGACCTGCCGCCGCTCGATCTCGGTGGCCTGACACTTGAGCTGCATCCCGGGCTGGAGGCCGAGACCGCTGATCCGACCCTGGTGTGGTGTCCCCAGGAGCGGGTCCTCGCCACCGGCGACACGGTGATGACCGGCAGCTTCCCGATCTTCGGCCAGCCCAGTCAGCAGGAGGGGTTGGAGAATGACGCCTGGTTCGCCGCACTGGATCAGGTGCGCGGTTTCGACGCGGTGGCGGTGACCCCAGGCCATGGGCCGCGCGCCGGATCTGACGAGTTGGCCCTATTTGAACGCATTATGCGCTATTTCCGCGAGGAGGTTGCGCGCCTTCACGCCAAGGGCTGCACGCTCGAAGAGACCATCCGCACGGTGGAGGCCGAGCTGCCGGAGTGGATGCGCGCCATCCCCGAGGTCTGGGGCACGCCGCGTTATGCTATCCTGCGGGTGTGGGCGGGGATCGTGGATCTGCGCCAGCCCGGCTGGCAGCACATCAAGCCGAGCGCGGTGCCCTGCGCCTTTCCGCCACTGGCTGAGGTCCTGCCCGATCGCCTGGGCCGGTGGGAGGACCGCGTCCACGCCCTGCTCGAAGGCGGCGACTTGGCGCGGGCGGTGGGCTTCGCCAAACTTGCCACCGAGGAACACGGCAAGGACCCAGGCGCGTGGACCCTGTACGCCGCAACCTTGATCACGGTCAGCCGCAACATCCCCTCGGTGCTGGAGAAAGGCGACTGCTTCAGCGCCGCCAAGGTGGCGCTGACCCATGCCCTGGCGCTCAAGCCGAGTTACGCCCCGGCGCTGCTCCAACTCGGCCAGTTCCATGCCATGATGGCCTTCCGCAATGGAGACGACCCGTCCCAGGCCGAGGAGTTGCTCGACCAGGCGGCGGGCGAGGACCTGACCTCGCGGCAGCGCGCCGAAGCGGCCTTCTTTCGCGGGATCTGTGCGCGCACCCGGGGTGACGAGGCCACTGCCACCAGCCGCTTCCGCACCGCGCAGCGTTGTGACGCGACCTTCATGCCCGCG
>JBILDK010000341.1:0-3629 GCA_044352625.1 Planctomycetota bacterium | reverse complement strand
CAAGCGCAATCCGATGCGCTGCGAGCGCGCCTGTTCGCTGGCCCGCCACCTGATGACGCTGGTCCAGGACGGCTACCAGACCCACGCAGTGCAGTGGATGGAGCGCACGCTCGACGACAGCGCCGTGCGCCGGATCTGCCTGCCGGAGGCCTTCCTCGCCGCCGACGCGGTGCTGGGCATCCTGCAGAACGTGGCGGAAGGCCTGGTGGTCTATCCCAAGGTTATCCGCCGCCACGTCGATGCCGAGCTGCCGTTCATGGCCACCGAGAACATCATCATGGCCATGGTCGAAGCCGGCGGAAACCGCCAGGACGTGCACGAAGCGATCCGCGTCCTCTCGCACCAGGCCGCGGCCCAGGTGAAGCTGGAAGGCAAGGACAATGACCTCATCGAGCGCATCCGCGCCGATGCGTTCTTCGCTCCGATCCACGCCTCCCTCGACGCCCTGCTCGACCCGGCGACCTTCACCGGCCGCGCCGAGCAGCAGGTGGATCGCTTCCTCGCCGACGAAGTGCGGCCGGCCATCGCCAAGTACGCGGCGCAGCTCGGCGGCTCCAGCGAGCTGGCAGTCTGAGCCCGTACCCCATCAACATCTGCACCGGTTCCACCATGCCGCCTCTCCTCTGCCTCGACCTCGAAGGCGTCCTCGTCCCCGAGATCTGGATCAATGTCGCTGAACGCACCGGAATCCCCGAGCTGCGCCGCACCACCCGCGACGAACCGGACTACGCCAAGCTCATGGCGTACCGCATCGAGATCCTCGACCGCCACGGCATCCGCATCGACACCATCCAGGAGGTGATCGCGGGCATGGGCCCGGAGCACGGCGCGCGGGAGTTCCTCGACTGGGCGCGCGAGCGCATGCAGGTGGTGATCCTGAGCGATACCTTCGCCCAGTTCGCCCAGCCGCTGATGCGCCAACTCGGCTGGCCCACTATTTTCTGCCATGAGCTGGAGCTGGAAGCCAATGGCCGCATCAGCGGCTGGAAGCTGCGCCTGGCCGAACAAAAGCGCGCTTCGGTGCTGGCGTTCAAGGCGCTCAACTACCGCATCATCGCCGCCGGCGACAGCTACAACGACACCGCGATGCTCCTCGCTGCTGACCAGGGCGTGCTCTTCCGCCCGTCGGCCAATGTGGTGAAGGAATTTCCGCACCTGCCGGTCGAAACCGAATACGCCGGGCTGCAACGGCTCATCACGCGCTTCCTGGGCTGACCCCGGGCGATACAACGGTTCACCATGATCTTCGACATCGTCTTCCGCCACGCCCTGGTGATGACTCCGGCCGGGCGTTGCCCCACCGACGTGGGGGTGCGCAACGGGCGCATCGCCGCCCTCGGCGACCTCCGCGACCAGCCCACCGCCGCGACGGTAGACTGCACCGGCCTGACCATCCTGCCCGGGGTGATCGACAGTCAGGTGCACTTTCGCGAACCCGGCCTCGACCACAAAGAGGATCTCGCCACTGGCAGCGCAGCCGCGGCCCTAGGCGGCGTGGTGGCGGTGTTCGAGATGCCCAATACCAAACCCTCGACCACCACGGTCGAGCTGGTGCGTGACAAGCTGGCGCGGGCCGCAGGTCGCATGTGGACCGATCATGCGTTCTATGGCGGCGGCGCGGTGGAAAGCACGGTGCACATCAACGAGCTGGAGACCGAGCCTGGCTGCGCCGGGATCAAGGTGTTCATGGGCTCGTCCACCGGTTCGTTGCTGGTCGCGGACGATGCACCCTTAGAGGCCATCGTGCGACGCCTTACCCGGCGTATGGCGGTGCATTGCGAGGACGAGCACATCCTGCTCGAACGGCGCGGCCTGATCCCGGCGACCGGCGCCACCGCGCACCTGCACCCGGTGTGGCGCAACGAGGCCAGCGCCCTCAGCGCCACCCGCCGCCTAGTGACCCTGGCGGAAAAGCACCGCAAGCGCGTGCATGTGCTGCACGTCTCGACCGGCGACGAGATGGCGTACCTGCGCGACCGCAAGGAATACGCCAGTGTCGAAGTCCTTGCCAACCACCTCACCCTCGCCGCGCCCGAGTGCTATGACCGCCTCGGCACTTTTGCCCAGCAGAACCCGCCGATCCGTGACGCCGCGCATCGCGCCGCTCTGTGGGCTGCGGTGGCGGATGGCACCGTGGACGTGGTCGCCACCGACCACGCACCCCACACCCGGGCCGAGAAGAACGAGCCCTATCCTGCAAGTCCCAGCGGCATGCCCGGGGTACAGACCTTCGTCCCTCTGATGCTGGACCATGTGGCCAAGGGCAGGCTCTCGCTCGAACGCTTGGTGGACCTTACCAGTGCGGGTCCGCAGCGCCTGTTCGGAATTCTCGGCAAAGGTCGGATCGCTGTCGGTTACGACGCGGACCTGACCATTGTGGATCTCGCGGCCACGCGCACGATTCGCAATGCTGACCAGGCGTGCAAGGTTGGCTGGACGCCGTTCGACGGCCTGGAGGTCACGGGCTGGCCGATCATGACCGTGATTCGTGGCTCTGTGGTCATGCGTGACGGTGCCTTACTCGGCCAGGCAGCTGGTCGCCCGGTGCGCTTCGCCGGCACCTGAGGACGTGTGGTCTGGTGCAGGACTCCCGCTCGCCTGACCTGCCTGACCAGGGACAGAGACGTGTGTGGTTGGTGGTTGGGACTGCAACACGCTGCGATGCAGGCCCCAACCACTCACCACCAACCACGTTTTTCAGGATCACAGGTCTAAGGAAACGGTGTTGAGGCCCAGCCCACCCGGCTAGGTGCGCTGGTGCCGGCGGCCCGCCACCAGCGGGATGAGCAGCAGGCCAGGGATCGCGGCGACGGCAGTGGCGAGGAAGAATCCGCTCCAACCGAGGTGCTGCGCAACCCACCCCGCCGGGGCAGCGAGCAGGTCGCGCCCCGCTGCCATCAGTCCGGAGAGCAGCGCGTACTGCACCGCCGAGCTGCGCCGGTCACACAGCGCCATGAGGAAGCCCACGAAGGCGGCGGTGCCCAGGCCGGCGGCGAGATTCTCGACCGTGACCGCTGCAGCGAGACCATTCCAGGTTGCAGGCACCAGCGCCAGGCCCCAGTAAGCCAGATTGGTGGCCGCCTGGAGCAGGCCGAAGCTCCATAGGCAGGCAGCCAGGGACCAGCGCGAAAAGGCCCAGCCGCCAAGCAACGTACCGGCGATGGTAGCCGCCAGTCCGAGCCCGCCCTGGAGGTCGCCTATGTCGCCTTTCTTGTAGCCGTGTTCGAGCAGGAACGAGGTGGACATATTGCCCGCCAAAGCATCGCCCCACTTATAGAGTACCACAAAGGCGGCGATGGCGCCGGCCCGCCAGCCAAACCGTCGGGCAAAGTCCACGAGCGGCAGCCAGATCGCCTCGACCAGAGTGGTGGGACGGGTATCGGGTTCGCGTCGGCAACCCGCTAGCCAGGTGGCAGCAAAGCCCACCATCTGGGCCACCGCCATGAGTGCATAGACTTGGTTCCAGCTCAGCATCTCGGCCAGCCGCAACGCCCCCGCGAAAGAGGTCAGCACGGCGCAGCGGTATCCGAGAATAGCCAGACTGGCGCCGGCCCCCAGTTCAGCCGGGGCGAGGACATCGATGCGCCAGGCATCGATGGCCACATCCTGGGTGGCGCTGCACAGGGCGA
>JBILDK010000340.1:0-3638 GCA_044352625.1 Planctomycetota bacterium | reverse complement strand
TGAACGTCGCGGTTGATGGTTCATGGGTTCGAGCCAACTCAGTGCGACGTCGGGGGCGTTCACCGTGATGGTGATCACCAGAATTGTCGCAACTCACGGTGTCGGAACCATCAACCATGAACCATCAACCATCAACAGCGGTTTTCGGGTTGAAGGCTGAATGACCCGGTACAACGAGAATAACTGAGGTGGCAGACAGGTATGGTTCTCGTTGGTCACCCGACACAGACGTGAGCAGATACGAAGAACACCCCATAGAAGCATGTCTGGTGGATTTCATCATGGCTACTCGCGGCCCACCGGCTGCGGCAGGTCCAAGCCCTGCTTCCATCACCTAAGGACATCCCATGAACACCTCTGTCTTCTGCATCGCCGCCACTGAGGCCGTGGCTCAGGGCATCACCAACACCTTGCGCGATAATGGATTCGCCAGCGATGACATCTCCGTCCTGTTCCCCGATCGCACGGGAACGCGCGACTTCGCGCACGAACAGCACACCAAGGCTCCAGAAGGTGCCGTGACCGGCGCGGGGACGGGCGGTGCCATCGGCGGGGCCCTGGGCTGGGTCATTGGCATTGGCGCGCTGGCCATCCCCGGCGTCGGACCGTTCATTGCGGCAGGACCGATCATGGCGCTGCTCGCTGGCGCGGCCGTGGGTGCCACCGTGGGCGGCATCACCGGAGCGCTCATCGGCCTGGGCATCCCGGAAATCGAAGCGAAGCGCTATGAAGGCAAGATCAAGGCCGGCAACATCCTGATTTCCGTCCATGCAGAAAATTCCACTGAGGTCGCAACCGCGAAGAGGATCTTCCGCGAGGCCAACGCGCAGGACATCTCTTCGACGGGAGAGACCGCGGTCGCGGACAGGAAAGACACGACCACGTCGCGTGAAGACAACAGCCGACGCAACAGCACCACCGTCATCGGTGGCGGATCAAGCGATATGTTGATAAGCGACCGCGAAGGCAGTCGCATTAAGAGCTAATCCCCCGGCCATTCCCAGCGGTCGCCGTCGACCTCTGGGGATGGCTTGGCGGAGAGTTGGTCAGATCGGCGCACCATTCTGCCTGTCCCAGTAGGTGGGTGGTTGGTGATGGATGGGGAACAGCCTCGCGCAGCGCTATAGACCTGCCCCCAGGAGGTGCTCGGTGGACAGGGCGGATGGCATTGCCTCTCCACTACCCACACCCACCACCAACTGCGTTTATGAGGACCGATGACCCGATCGGACTGTATGTAACAAGGATCAGTAAACGTAATCTGGCCGTATCCGCGTCCGCTCCCTCATCCAGGAACCCTATCATGTTACGCTCACTATGTGCCATCATGGCTGTACTCGCCATCGCCGCTTGCACGCATGAATCAACCACCCTGCGAACAGATTCGACCCCACGCACCGAATACGGTGACCAGGCCAATTCCACGCAACGTACAACAAATGTGCCGGTGACGGCCGATGAAAAGGTGCGCAGCGGCAACGGGATCACGGCAAGCGATCAGTCGGAAAGCGAAGCCGATCGCCGGATCACCCAGCAATTACGCCAGGCGGTGGTCGCTGATCAGGCATTGTCGATGAAAGCAAAAAATTGCACAATCATCACGGTTGGTGGCGTGGTGACGCTACGTGGAAACGTAGACACGGTGAACGAACGCATGTCCATCGGTAACAAGGCCAGTCGGATCTCCGGTGTGCGTCGGATTGATAATCAGTTGGAAATCCCGCAATGATAAACCCAGAGCCGGTTCCCACCGTGGCCCATTCCATTAGTCCACCGGCGGAGGGCCCCCACGTTAATCCCGCGCGCGTTGGAAAGCTTGGGTGGATGCTCCTGTGGCTGTTGGGCATCCCGCTGCCCCTGCTTCTGATCGTATACGCCTTGATGGCCTGACTGCCTGGCGACCGCCTGCCTGATGTGGTCATCCCCATTGTTCAACCCCATTCCTAGGAATATGCATGCACCCAATTGTCGATTCGGCCCTCCCCCTTAGCCATGTGCGCAATCCCTGGATCTCATGGTCCGCGGTGCTCGCCGGCGTGACCACCACCATCGCGGTCCAGATCGGACTTACCGAGTTATGCATCGCCTCTGGCCTAGCATTGTTTCATCCAACCGATCCGGGATCAGAGACGGCAGCGCTGGCTATCGGCACCGTTGCGGCCTTGCTGCTGTGCGCCCTGATCTCGGTGTTTATCGGTGGCTGGGTTGCAGGGCGGATGAAATCCCATCACTCGTGTGGGGAGGCGGCCATTCACGGCATGCTCGTCTGGGCCGTAGCCGGCGTCGCTGCCCTTTTGCTGACGACCATTTCCGTCGGTATCTTGGCGGGCGGTGCGTTCTCTTTGCTTGGCCAAGGGATCTCTGGTGCGGCCAAGGGAATTGGAGCGGCCCTGCCTGCAGCGGTTACGGCTGCGGCTCCTTCATGGGATGCGGTCAAGACGGATCTTGCATCAGCCATGGACAAGCGCGATGCGGACAACGCAAATCCGGCTTGGGAGAACCGGTTTGCTGATCGGTCACGGTTGATGCAACTGCTAGCCCAATCCTTCGTGATGGACGGCAAGCCTCTCACTGATGCAGTTCGGAATGAAACCATAAAGCTTGTCGCTTCCCAGTTCGGGATTTCGCCCGAAGCGGCTCGTGCCACGTACGACCAATGGTTGCGGGTGTGGGACGATGGCCTGCGTCGTTTCGCGGCTGTCAAAGAGGAGGCGAGGAGTTTGACGCAGCAGGGGGCAGCCACCGCCGCGAAGCATACTGCCCAAGCCGCGATTGTTGCATTCATCGCCATGGTTGTCGGGCTTGGTGCAGCCATCGCCGGGGCACTCTGCGGAAGAGCATGTGTCATGAAGTGCCTCGCTTCGTCTTCGGGCGCCTGTGACACGACCCGTTCACCCTGAAAACATTCCACCAGGGCGGTCCGTGACGCTCGTCCTGAGCAAGCCCTTTTCTACCAACCAAGGAAACACATGAAAAACCACATCATTCTTGCCGCCGCATTGACGGCGACTCTTTTCACCTTTGTCGGATGCAATCCCTCCCGGTCCAGCGATTATCCGGATCGCTCGGTGAACACCACGCGCCGGGTCGACGATATCAAACAAAATGCACGCGATCAAAAGGATGCGGTCGATGCCGAAGGCGATCGGTTGACCAATAAAATGGACTTTGATGAGCGCCAGATCCGTGAAAAGTTTAAGGCTGAGCGCCAATCGTTCATGAATGCTGCGGACAAAGAGACCTCGGAACGAGAGGCAAAGAATCGCGAGATCCTGATTCAGGCCAAGCATGACAAGGATGTTATTGATGCCGAGGTCGTAGATACGCTGAAGACCAGCGCGCCCGAGAAGGCAGCCGAAATCCGGGCTGATGCCCTCAGCCGAAAGTCGGCTATCGACAGCAGGGCCACTGCCAACCTCGCGCCGATGGTCAGTGAATCCGAGCGCAGCAAGGCCAAGAACATCCAACGTGGACTTGAGATCGACCTCAATGAATCCAAAGATATCAGTGCTTTGGAGCAGGAGCGGGCGAAGGCCCGTAACCAGGCAAAGGACAAGAAACTCTCCATCGACACATGGACCAATGATGAATTGGCCAAGGTGGGGAAAGAAGTGGACTCAAACGATAAGTAACTGGCT
>JBILDK010000042.1:0-12021 GCA_044352625.1 Planctomycetota bacterium | reverse complement strand
AGCAGCTCGCCGGCCCAGTCTGGGGGCCGGTGGATCCACAGCGGCACCAGCCCCTCGCCCACCAGGCGTAGGCGCGGGGCCGCCGGCTCGTCCCCGGTGAAGCTCCGCATGGGCGTGGCGAGATGCTGGGCCAAGGCCGCAAGACCGGTGGCGCCGGTCGCATCCGGAATGGTGAGCGCGTAGGTCGCCAACGGGGTGGCCACCACGCGCAACAGGCCGTCGCGAGCTTCGACCGTTTGACCGCGGGCTGCCGCCACAGCCAAGCCCCGGCCACCGGGATCTGCCAGCCAAGCATAGCGCACCCCGGCTATGGGACCGGCCCCAGGTTCGGTCACGCTGGCGGCCTGGGCCAGCCGCACCGGCGGCAATTCGCCCGCCACCACCAGCTCGACGCCGTGGTGCGCAGTTGGATGTTCGATCCACACGGTGCCCTCGCCCGACCAGACGACCTGCACGCGCAGGCAGTTCTCCTGGGCATGAAGCGTCCAGGTGGTGCGCAGCAAGCCTTCGGCTGCGGTTAAGGTCATGGCCAGACGGGCACGCACCGGACCGGATTCGACCACATCAACGCGCATCGTCCCTTCCAATGGAAGACCTTCATGCATGGCCGCCGCCAGCGGTCCCAGTGGTTCGGCGAAAACTCCGTCAACGCACAAACGCACAAGATGGCCCTGGACATCGAACTCGGCCCGCACCCGGCCATTGTCAAGCACGGTTGGACCAACCTCCCATGCCGGACCCGCCACCGGCTCGGCATGTTCACTGAGCTTGGTGCATTCCAAGGCGCCGAGGGGCAGGGCGACCACCAGTTCAGGGCCGCTGGGACCCTCAACCACCTGGGCGGGATGCAGGCTGCCATCGCTCGCGCGCAGGGTCCATGGCCGGCTGCCCACCGGCAGGGTGACCAGGGCGGTGCGTGCCTGTGCCAGCGGATTCCACGCCCCGGCCGAGGCGTTGGGATCCTCCTGGCGCGTGCACATCGGCGGCAGGCGTTGCGTGCGACCCGCCGCGGCGGCGGCCAGAATCGGCTTCCACATCGCTCCATCGCCCGCATGCAGACAGGCACTAGCGTCCTGAAGCCGGGCCACATCACACCACGATAGCAATGGACTGTCATCGGCGAGCAGGGCCTCGCCTATAGGAATCTGTCCGCGGTGCAGTTGACGATCCGCGAGGTTCCCGGGGCGATACGTGGGAATGGCCGCGCGCGCCCCCGCCCAGCGGCAGGCCGGCACTGGCAGCGCGGCACACGCCAAGGCCGGGATCCGCGCGAGGGCAAGCACGTCAGGTAATCCAGCGTTGAGTTGAGGCAAGGTGTCGAGCGTCAATTCCCGGCCGACGCCGGCAGCGAGAAGGCGCAGGACCAGGGCCAGCGGCGGCAGAGCCCCGCTGGGCAGCAACGACAGGGTCTGGGGCATGGTGTAGGATGCGCTACGGAACCGCCGCGGGCAAGCCCGCTCCGGCATGACGGCGCAATTCGGCCCGCCACGCCGCCGGGGTGAGACCCTGGCGTTGCCGGACCAGGGCGCACAGCCCGCGGGCGTCGGCGATGCCAGCGGCGCGTGCCGCTGCCGCCAGACTGGCACCTCCAGCGAGGGCTGCCTCAACACGTTCCAGGCGCATACGGCGCAGCAATCCGCCCGGATTCATCCCAAGTGCCGCGCTACACCGTCGATCAAGGGCCTGGGGGCTGAGCCCGGCGGCAGCGGCCAGAGCACGCACCCCCATCGCGGGATCGCGCCGCGCCGCCGCCACCGCTTGGCATACCGCCACATCGTCGCAGCCCAGGGCTTCAGCGCTGGCCCGCACCACCACGCCGCGTGGCGGCCAGCGCTGCGCGGCGCCAGCGTCGGAGTGCCCAGCGAGCAGCCCGGCGAGGCGCATCGCGGCGGCAGCCCCCAGGCCCTCCTGGTCGGTGTCGATACTGGCCAGCGGCACTGCCTGGGTGGTGCACAACAGGTCGACATCGTCCACGCCCAGTATCGCAACCCGACCCGGCACCGCGAGTCCGGCCTCTTCGCAGCCGGCAAGGGCCTCGACCGCAAGCACATCCTGGGCGCAAAACAGCCCGAGGGGCCCCGGTAGTCGTGCCAAACGTCGGCCGAGATCAGCGATCCGGCCCGCACGACGTAGGTGCGCGGCGACCACCAGCTCAGTCACCGATCCCCCGACAGCGGCAGTGAAGGCGGCAACGCGCTCGGCGAACATCGCGACACCGGGATGCCCGAGACAGGCGAGATGGCGGTAGCCACGGCTACGGAAGTGCGCGACGGCAAGCCCACCGATGGCGGCATTGTCGCTCACCACACGCGGCACCGACCAGCCCGGGGCGAGACCCACGTCCACCAGGGCGCGACAGCGGGCGCTGACGCGCCGGCGCAGGGCCGGATCCGAGAGCAAGGTAATCGCGCCGTCGCCGCGCCAATCCTCGGGCACCGGCGCAGCCCCGGGCTCACCGATGGTGCAGGCTAACCGCCAACCCTGGGCGCGGGCCACCGCCGCAACACCGCGATGGAGGCGGTGGTCGTACCATTCCAAGGCAAGCAGCACGCGCCGCGCAGCGGTGGTTCGATTCATCCTGCCCGTCGCGGTTGGTGAGTGGTTGGTGGTGGGTAGTGGGTGGGGAACAGCCTCGTGCAGCGCCAGAGTGCTGCACCCAGGAGGTGCCCGGTGGACAGGGCGGATGGCATTGCCTCTCCACCACCCGCCACCCACCACCCATCACCCACTGCGTTTTGGAGGCTCATGGATGGAAACGCTATCAGTAGCGATTAAATCGCCATGGGCGGATGGCGGATACATGGCAAGGTGGATGCAACAGGAGCATCCCCATGGTCCCTCACGGCGCCGGCACTGATCGTCCCACCAGCTTCCACGCGCACCATGCGCCGGTGGGGGCCCTGGCCACGTTCACCCTCGGTCGCCATCACCATGACAGCGGACCCGGCAATGAGCTCGGCCGCGCCGCGCCCGGGGCGGTTTATGCCGGTTACCGCGATGGCGAGGGCAAGAGCGCGATCCTCAACCTGCTGCCATTTTTTCCGGTCAGCACCTCGGATCTCGAACGCTATGTGGGCAGCTCCGCTGCCCAGGCCGGGCATGTGCCGCGCCGTTTGTTTTCAGAGGCTGATATCGTCCGCGAGGTGGGCTGGACCACTGACCGCTGGCGCGCCGGCGACGTGGTGCTGGAGGTGCTTACTCCGGTCGAGCAACTGCCCGACCCGCGCCTGGCCCCCCTGGCCGACCAGCGCGATGCCTTCGTGCCTGCGGTGACCCTGCGCCTGTCCGTAGCCAATCCTGGCACCCAGCCCCGCGAACTGTTCTTCGCCCTTGGCAACCATCAGGGCTGGGCGGCGATTCCCGGTCTCCACGGCCTGGCCAGTCGCACCGGGTATGGCTTCGCGGTGGATAGCACCGATGCCCGACGCTTCCTCGCCTTCGACCCCGAGTGGGAATTCAACCGCACCCACGATCACGCCCTGTTCGGCCTGGGCAGCTTGGCTGGCCTGCGTCTGGGCGTGCCGCCCGGCGGCAGCCGCACCCTGACCATTGTGGTGGGCTGGTGGAAAGAGGGCCCGGTTACCTACGGCAAGCGCATGGCCTATTGGTACACCCGGCTTTTCAGCGGCTTGGCGGATGTGCTTGCCCACGCCCTTGCCCGCGCCCCCAAGGTCGCGGCGCTGTGTGCCGCGCGCGATGCCGAGCTGACGGCGACGGCGCTCAACCCTGAGCAGCGCTTTCTGGTGGCCCACAGTACCCGCGGCTACTACGCCTCGACCCAGTTGCTCGACGACGGCGGTCGGCCGCGCTGGGTGGTGAATGAAGGTGAGTACCTGATGCTCAATACCTTCGACCTCACGGTGGACATGGCGTTCTTCGAGGCTCGTTTCCAGCCCTGGGCACTCAAAAACGTGCTCGAGCAATTCGCCAGCGAGTACCGCTACGAGAGTCGCCTTTTCGACCCAGCGGATCCAACCCGACTGCTGCCCGGCGGAGTGGCGTTCTGCCACGACATGGGGGTGCAGAACACCTGGAGCCCCGATGGCAGCAGCGCGTACGAGGTCGAGGGCCTGGATCGCGCCTGCTTCAGCTTCATGAGCTGCGAAGAGTTGACCAACTGGGTGCTGTGTGCTGGCATCTATTGGACGCGGACCCGCGATACGGCTTTTCTCGCCCACCACGCGGGCCTGCTGGTGGAATGCCAGCGCAGCCTGCTCAATCGCGATCATCCCGACTCCACACAGCGCCGCGGCTGGATGCAGTGCGAGGACGAGCGCTGTCGCGGCGGTGGCGAGATCACCACCTACGACAGCCTTGACCACAGCCTCGGCCAGAGCCGCGGCAATGGCTATCTGGCTGGCAAGATGTGGGCCAGCCATGTCGTCCTGGCGGATCTGCTTGGATATGCCGGTCGGCCCGACGCGGTGGCAGCAAGCCGCGAAGCCGCCCTGCGTTCGGCCGCCGCCATCGCCGCGAGTGCGGATCCCACCAGCGGAATCATGCCCTCGCTGCTCGATAAGCCGAGCACCGCGCCAATCATCCCGGCGATCGAGGCCCTCGCCTATCCTGCCTACATGGGCTTGAAGGATGCGGTCTCCGCCACCGGTCCGTTCGGCGGCATGATTACAGCTCTGCAGCGCCACCTGCGCGCGGTGCTGGTGGAGGGCGTGTGCCTGTACCCCGATGGCGGCTGGAAGCTCTCTGCCAGCGCGGACAATTCCTGGGCCTCCAAGATCCACCTCTGTCAATGGGTCGCGCGCAACGTGCTCAACGTGCACCAGGGTGCCGACGGCATCCGCGCGGATCGCGCCCATGCCGACTGGCAGCGTGTAGGTTCGGCTAACCACGCGGTCAGCGACCAATTCCGCAGCGGCGTGGCCATAGGCAGCCTCTACTATCCGCGCATTGTCACCACCATCCTCTGGCTCGACGGAGGCCGGTGTCCCTAGCCGGCCTGATGCCCCCGCTGCGTGGCTGATATCTGATAAACTGAAGCCGACATCGGCTGCAGCCCAGGGGCTTTTTCCGCCACAGGGCGCGGCCGTAGGCCACATCCCGGAGCAGGAGCGGTCTACGGCGAGCCTACAGTGACCCAGTCGCAGCGCCCCATGCTGCCCGGCCTTGGAGCGCGGTGGCCCGGAAGGGTCAATCGTCGATCAGCACATCCTCGATAGTCATGCCGTTCTGTTCGCAGTGCTCAGCGCCCTCGATCGACAGCGGGGTCCAGGGGATGAGTTGCAGGCGGCTCTTGGGAATCTGCTGCCTCGTGTGCTCACAGATGCCGAAGGGGATGGGCATGCCTACGTCGATCTTGCGCAAAGCGCGGTCTATCTGCCAGATGAGTATTTTCTCGTCGCCCGCAATGTTGAGGCTGATGTCCTGGAGATCCGCGTCGGAACCGCGCTCGGCGATGTGGTTGGGCGTAGTGTGGCCGTCTTCGGCCTCCATCGCGTCTTTTTCCAAGGCGCCGATATCGTCGCTGATTTCTGAACGGCGCTCGACCAGGATAAGCCGCCACTTGGCGAGTTCATCCTTGCTAAACGGGCAGACATACACCGCCGGGGCGGCCTTTGCCGCGGTACGGCTGCCGGAATCCTTGCCCACCTTGGGTGATTTGGCTTCGAGCTTGACGGCCGGACGGCTGGCACTGCTCGCATCCTTGGCCTTGCCGGATTTGGCAGCAACGTTTTTTGCAGATGCGGCACCGGCCTTGGCGGCGGGCTTGGCTGTACGGTCAGTGGTCTTGGCCATGGCGATTCCTAGCTGGATGCATTGGGTTCAAAGGTAACTGATCGGGCGGGGCGGAGGGTTGATAAGAGCGGGATCAAGGCAAGTGGAATTTACTCCTGTGCGCTGGCCGAATCGGCGCATGGCACACGCCCGCAGGCGCGCACGTGCGCAGGCGCACCCCACGCTGCGCCGGAAATGCCGTACGCGGCGCCTGGGCCCCCTTGCCTGAGTTGTCCTGGCCGCTTATGTTCTGGATGCCGTGTCCGGTCCTTCCACCATTGAAATCGTCGGCGGCGTTCCGCTCATCTCGGTCATCGGGACCCCCCGCACCATCGGTGAGAACATCGGCAAGCGACTCGCCTCGCGGCTGCAGGTCCTTTCCCAATACCTGCTCGAGCAGTTGGCCGCCTCAGCGCAGGCCGGTGGCACACCGCTTGATCCAACCTCGTTACGCGACCATCTGCGCAGTACCATCCTACCCGCCGCCCGACTGGAGCCTTCACTGTGGATGGAGATCGAGTCCATGGCCCGGGCGGCGAATCTGCCCGAGGAAGACCTCCTGCTCATCCACGGGTACGGCGATCTGCTCAGCCACTTCGGCTGTGCCGCGCCGCCGACCCGCAGCACCATGGTGTCCCTGGCCTCACCCCATACCGACCACGGCCTCAGCCGCATGGTCTATGCCTGGCACCTCGATCCGGCCCTGTTCCCCTACATCACCCTGGTGCGGCGCATCCCCAGCCACGGACCGGCCAACCTGACCCTGACCCTGTGTGGCCTGCATCCGGTCGCGGGCTTGAGCGAAGCCGGCATCGCCGCCGCCACCAATGAATTGCGCGTGACTGATGGTGCGGCCGAGGGGCACTTCACCTCGCACCTGCTGGCCTCGGCCCTCACCGCACCAGCCTTTGATGATGCCGCCCAGCGTATCCGCTCGGGACCCCGCCAGGGCGGTGCCACCGTCCATCTGCTCACCCAGAGCGACCGCGCCTCCTGCGAACTGAGCGGACGCGAGGCGACCGTTCTGCCAGATCCCTTCGTCAGCGCCCCGCGGGTGCACACCAACCATCCACTTGATGAGTCGATGATGCGCTGGGCGGCCGAAATCCGGGATCCCAGTTCCCGGCTGCGCCTGGTTGGGGTGGCGCAACGCGCCATCGACGCCCGCGGCCTCGCCCCCAACGCCCTGGCCAACTGGTTTGGCCTGGGCGTGCGCGACGACGCCTCCGACTCCATTCGCCTGCAAGCGGCCGAAGGCATCAATCCCGAGACCACGGTACTGGCCTTGATGGATCCCAGTACCCGGACCCTTCATCTCAAGCGTGGCGGCAACCCCTCCAAGCTTGAGGCCATCACGCTCTGACCATGGGCGCCAGCGCGCCGCCCATCGTGCGCCGGGGCACCCGGTGGCGAGAAGAGCTGCCGGGCAACCCTTGGCGCTGGGCCCTTGCCCCCCTCACCATCCCCGCATGGGCCTGCTACCGGCTCGCGGTGACGCTGCGCAACCAAGCCTACGACCGCGGCTGGATAAGGGTGAGGCGTCTACCGGTACCGGTGGTGTCGGTCGGCAATCTCACTGCCGGCGGGACCGGCAAGACCCCCGCGGTGATCGCAGTCTGCGCCCGGCTGCGCCGGCGTGGCTGGAACCCGATGGTACTCAGCCGCGGCTACCGCGGTGGCGGCGGAGCCAATGACGAGGCCCACCTGCTGGGGGATGTGGCGGTGGTTTGCGATCCGGATCGCGTCGCTGGCGGCCACCGCGCCATCGCCGCCGGCGCCGACTGCCTGGTACTCGATGACGGCGCCCAACACCGCCAACTGCATCGCGACTGCGACATCCTGCTGATCGATGCCACCCGACCGGGCGACGCCTGCTTGCCCCTGGGTTGGCTGCGCGAGCCCTGGACGGGCCTGCGACGCGGCAATCTGCTGTGGATCAGTCGCGCCGGCCTGGTGGATCCAGCCGACCTCGCCGCCCTTGAGGCCCGCTTGCCGACCGGCGTGGCGGTGGTGCGTGATGTGCACCGGGCTGGCGGAGTCACGCTGCTGTCCGGGGGCCCGGCCTGCCCAGCCACCAGCCTAGGCGATCGGCCGCTGATCCTGGCCAGCGGCCTGGGCAATCCCCGGGGCTTCGAACTCGCCGCCCGGCTCCATGGCTGGCACGTGGTCGCCTCCTGGCGCTATCCCGATCACCATGCCTTTACCGCCAGCGACGTCACCGCACTTGCAACCGCCTGCCGCGAGCACCACGCCGAACTCGTGGTCACCGCCAAGGACGCGGTGAAGCTCGCTGCCCTGGCCCCAACCGTACGCACCTGGGTACTGGCTGCTGGTGACCAGCTGGACGAGTCTGGTCTCGCCGACCTGGACCGCGCGCTGGATCCGCACTTCCCCAACCGGACCTGATTCCCAAGCTGCCGCGATCCCGCGAGAAACTCCATGCGCCGATCCATCGCCACCGCCACCATCCTCGCCCTATCCGCCTGCGCCATTGCAGCCGAACCGGCGCCGCCTACCGCCAAGCCGGTCGTCGTCGCGGGCACCCAGCAGATCCGCTTCAGCAGCAGCCACGATCTCGCCCAGGTGGCCAAAGTGCGCTTCTTCGCCTCCAACAACCAGGGCAAGAGCTGGATCCTCGCCGGCGAAATCGCGCTCGACCAGGCCAACCCAACCGCACCGCAACTCGACTTCAAAGCCCCTTCTGATGGAGCCTGGGCCTTTTTCACCACTGCGATCCTGCGCGATGGGCGCACCGAGCCGGAGCCGGTCGCCGGTACCCTGCCCGCCAATGCCCTGATTGCCGAGGTGGACAACACCGCTCCGGTCGTCGGTGAGGTTCAGGCCACCATTGACCAGCACTCCGCCACCAGCGTGACCGTGGGCGTGACCTGGATCGCCACCGAGGTCAATCCGGCCGGGACCACGGTCGAGGTCAGCGGCGACCAGGGCCGCACCTTTGTCGCCGCCCCCAGCAACAGCCTGCAGGGCTATGTGAAGGTCACCGTGCCCCGCACGCCGAGCGCAGAGGGTGTCCTGGTAAAGGTCACGGTGCGCGATGCCGCCGGCAACAGCGCCTCGTCCGCACCCCGCACCATCCCCCTGCCCCGTGATTCGGAGCAAACCCTGGCCGCGGCCGTCGCCGCCCTGCCCGCTCCGGCCGAGATCATCCCGGTTGAAAAACCAGAAACCGTCATTGACGAGCCTGCCACCACCGACCCGGTCGCCACCCCGGTCCCCGAAACCGCCAAGCCGGCCGTATCTTCCACTGCGGTGGTCGTACCTCCGCCTCCTGCCGCGCCCGAGCATTCCGCTGGCCGCGCCCCTGGCCCCCTGCCCAAGCCGGGCTTCCTGCGCGGCGCGATCGCCGACGACGTACTCACCGACGCCCGCGCCTTGGCCGCCAGCAATGAACCGCCCCAGGCGCTAGAGCGCTATATGCTTCTGCGTACCAGCGATCGCGCCGGCGAAGCCATCGGCGAGGAACTGGCGTTGCGCAACCGCACCGCCGATGCCAGGGGAGTGGTCGACGCATTCGCCAGCCTCGACCCGGAACTGCGCACCGACGCAGCCCGCATCGAGACCGCCCGGGCGCACCTGACCCTGTCCGCTCCGGACCAGGCGGTGACGGTTCTCGCCCGACTTGGCCGGGGCAGTGAGCGCTACCGCGAGGCCCTCCTGCTGGTGGCGGTGGCGCGCGACACCCAGGGCCGTCGCGCCGAGGCCACCAAGCTGTATGAGCACCTGGCCGCGGGCAACGATGCCGTTGCCACCGAGGCCAAGCTCCGTCGCGGAAAGTAAGCCGACGATGCACGCCGCCGACGCCCTTCAGGCCGACATTGATCGCACTGGATCCATTGCCTGCGTTGGGCTCGACCCGCGCCCGGCGCTTTTGCCCCCGGTGCTGATCCAGGAGGCCCTCGCCCGCCATGGCGACACCCGCGCGGCGGTGGCGGCTGCATTCACTACGTTCAACCACGGACTGCTTGCTGCCTGCGTCGGCCACTGCGCAGCGGTGAAGCCCCAGCTTGCTTGCTATGAGGCCTACGGTGCCGAAGGCCTGGCCGCCTTCGAGGCGACGGTGCGCGAGGCACGCCGCCTCGGCCTGCTGGTGATCGCGGACGGCAAACGCAACGACATCGGCTCAACTGCCGAACACTACGCCCAAGGCTTCCTCGGCACAGCCCCTGGTCTTGGCGGTGCGCGGCTGCCGGGCATGGGCGCCAACTGGCTGACCGTCAACGGCTACCTCGGCTCCGACGGCATCACGCCGTTCTCCGGCACGGCTCCAGCCGGGACCGGCATCTATGTCTTGGTCAAGACGTCGAATCCTTCGAGCGGCGACCTCCAGGACCAGGGCGAGGGCGGAGCGACCGTCATGGAACGCATGGCCGGCCTCGTCTCGGCCTGGGGTGCGCCCCGCCGCGGAGCGTGCGGCCTGAGTGACATCGGCGCCGTGGTCGGGGCAACCTGGCCCGACCAGGCCCGGCGCCTGCGCGCGCTCATGCCCGACACGCCGTTCCTGGTCCCTGGCTACGGCGCCCAGGGCGGCGGCGCCAGCGATGCACTCGCCGGGATCCGCGCCGATGGCCGTGGCGTGCTGGTGAACTCCAGCCGCGGCATCATCGCCGCTTGGCAAGCAACCAAGACCCATGATTGGCAGGGCGCAGCTCAGGCCGCCTTGGTGGCCATGAACGCAGACTTGGCCTCAGCCCGCTAGCACCAAGCCGGCGCTTCCCGCAACCGTGAATCAAGGCCGGCATGGCGACTGAGGACCCCCTGTTGGCGCAGCCGGTCTCCATCCATCCGGACCAAGGCGCATAGGTCTTTTTGAGGAGTACACACGCAGGGATACCTGGTCAACTATGCTCGTGATGGAGACGCGTGCCCCGGCTCTTGGTTGTTTCACGCGACGCGGATCCGGGGAATGCCGCGCTGCACAGAACCCAGAGCGCGAGGTGAGCGGCCGGCATGGCCATGCTTCCGAAGTCAGGCATTCGGCTCTACGCTTCCTTCGGCTGGGGTTTCATCAGGCTGCACCAGCCATGCCCAGCCGCCGCCTCGCTCCCGCCATCCTCGCCACTGTTTGGCTCCTGAGCGGATGCGCGAAGGACGAACCCGCGGAGTTCACCAACCTATCCATTGCCACTCCGGGCACGGTCGAGCTCGGCTCGGCTCAGGCGCTCAGTGGCGATACGGTGACATTGCGCGCCACCGCACTCAATTCCGGCAATACCATGACCGCTGGCGTGATCATCCGCGCCGTCGATCTTTCTACCAGGGTGACCTACGATCGCGTGGTGCCACCGCTCGCCATAGCCCAGACCGCGCAGGTGGTGTGGACCTTCGACGGGGTTGAAAGCCCACGCCTCAGCGGCGGGGCGCACCGCTTCCAGATCATTGCCGATCCCACCCTGCTGCTGCCTGAGCCGTTCAAGACGGACAATGTGGCCGAGAGCCCTGAGTTCATCCTCAATGACTTGGCCCTAACTTTTGCAACCGCGCCCGCTGCCACCGGCGGAGTAGCCACCGTGGCCAGCACCGCGCCAGCATCCCTCTCCTGGGCCATCGGCCTGAGCCCGGCCACGGCGGTCACTTCCAGCCGCATGGTGGCATGGCGCGTGATACGCACCCGCGACCAGAAAAGCGTAGCCGAAGGCGTCAGTGACGTCGCGGTGGGCGGGCGGGTGGCGGTCACCCCGACCTGGACCTTCGTCAGTGGCGACGACCAAGCTGGCGCCACTGATTACACGGTGATCCTCGATCCCGCCAACCAGTACCCTGAATTCAACGAACTGGACAACGCCGCCACGGTGACCATCACCTGGACCGTGTCCGGTTAAGTAGCACACGCCACGCAGCCGGCTGGCCGCGTGGCGTGCACTGCGGCAGGACCGGCCGCGCCCCGGAGGCTTACTTGGGATCCAGGGGCATGGCGGGATCATTGCCCATGCCACCCATGGGGCCCATCGACATGGCCTTGGCGTTCTTCTGGCTGACCACCCAGTGGCCGTCCTTGAGCTCGACCTTCACCGGCAGGGTGTAGGGCTTGCCAAAGGCGGTGAACCCCACGGCCAGGGTGCGTTCATTGCCGTCTCCCTGGGCAGTGGCTTTCACCGAGTCGAGGAAGGGATCGGCCTGAATGTCGTAGATCGCCGCGGCTGCCTTCATCTCTTTGACCACCGGGCCAAGCCGGCCGAGGAACTGGTCGAGAGGCAGGGCCTGAAGCTCTTTGACCTCTTTTACGCCGAGACCCTTGGCGCCAGCGACGAGGTGGGTGATGGCCTGGCGCAG
>JBILDK010000339.1:0-3639 GCA_044352625.1 Planctomycetota bacterium | reverse complement strand
GTATGCTCGACGCCAATGCCAACCGCGCCGCCGAAGGCCTGCGCGTGGTCGAGGACGTGGCGCGCTTCCTGCTTGATGACGCGACCTCGGCGGCGCTTGCCAAAGAGCTGCGCCACGCCCTGCGCCAGGCGGTGCCGGCGTCGGCGGTGGCCGACCGCGACACCGCGGGTGATGTTGGCACCGTGATCACCGCCAGCGATGAGATGGTCCGCCGTCGCGTGGTGGATCTGGTCCGCGCCAATGCCGCCCGCGCCCAGGAGGCCCTGCGTGTGGCCGAAGAGTCAGCCAAGCTTCTCGCCCTGGGAGAATCCGCCGCAATCTTTGAACGTTGCCGCTACGCCACCTATCGCCTGGAGAGTGCGGTGCTCTCGCGCCTGCCGGCGTGGCTGTGCCACCGCATTCGCCTGTACGCCCTGGTCGATACCAACCTGTGCGCGGATCCGGTGGCGGTGGCGGCGGCCGCGGTGCGAGGTGGCGCCGGTATGGTGCAACTCCGTGCCAAGGGTCTGGGTGAGCGCGCGTACCTCGCTCTGGCGCAGCGCCTGTGCGACGCGGTACGTGGCGCCGGCGGGTTGTTCATCGTCAACGATCATGTGGCGGTGGCGCGGATCCTCGACGCCGACGGAGTCCATGTCGGCCAAGACGATCTGAGCGTGGCGGCAGTGCGTGCCGTGGTCGGGCCGCGCTGCGCCATCGGCGTCAGCGCCCACACCGCCGCCCAGGCCGCCCAGGCGGTAACGGATGGCGCCGACTACCTCGGCCTCGGCCCGATGTTCGCCACCACGACCAAGCCGCACGAACCCGAGCGAGGGCCCGCGCTGCTCGACGCGATACGTCCGACCCTGCGGCTGCCCAGCTACGCCATCGGCGGGATCGATGCTGAGCGCCTGCGCGCGCTCCTCCCGCGCCTGCCCCACGGTGCTGCGGTGGCCGGCGCCATCTGCCGCGCCCCCGACCCGGAACGGGCCGCGGCGGATCTGCTGGCGATCATGCAGCCGGATGAAATGCCCTGAATTTTCGGAACAAACGAGTTGATGAGGTAGATGGCTTTGCCGTCGGAGGCTGCGTCACATTCCGCCCGGACCCCATGGGTGAGCACGACGATCGACGCAAGCGGACGCCTCCAGGCCATCAACCATCGATGGCGGCAATCCTGACAAAACCAGCAGGCGGCCGGTGGTCCGGCCGCCTGCGTCGATCTACCCGCGTGATGCGGAATGCTCAGTAGCGGTAGGTGTCGGCCTTGAACGGGCCCTGGACGCCGACCCCGATGTAGGCGGCCTGCTTGGCGCTGAGGGTGGTCAGCTTGGCGCCGACGTGGGCGAGGTGCAGACGGGCCACCTCTTCGTCGAGCTGCTTGGGCAGGCGATAGACCTTCTTGTCCAGCTTCTTGTGATTGGTCCACAGTTCGAGCTGGGCCAGGGTCTGGTTGCAAAACGAGTTCGACATGACGTAGCTGGGGTGGCCGGTGGCGCAGCCCAGGTTCACCAGCCGGCCCTTGGCGAGCAGGATGATGCGCTTGCCGTTGGGCCAGATGACGTGATCGACCTGGGGCTTGATCTCTTCCCACTTCAGGGATTCGAGGGCCGCGACCTGGATCTCGGAATCAAAGTGGCCGATGTTGCACACAATGGCGTTGTGCTTCATCGCATCCATGTGCGTGCGGGTGATGACATCAACGTTGCCGGTGGTGGTGACGAAGATGTCGCCCCAGGCAGCGGCTTCGTCCATGGTCACGACCGAGTAGCCTTCCATCGCCGCCTGGAGGGCGCAGATCGGGTCGATCTCGGTGATCGCGACCTGGGCGCCGGCGCCGCGCAGGCTCTGGGCCGAGCCCTTGCCTACGTCGCCGAAGCCGCACACCACGGCCTTCTTGCCGCTCATCATCACATCGGTGGCGCGGCGGATGCCGTCCACCAGGGACTCGCGGCAGCCGTACACGTTGTCGAACTTCGACTTGGTGACGCTGTCGTTGACGTTGATCGCGGGCCACAGCAGCGTGCCGGCGGCTTCACGCTCGGCCAGGCGGTGGACGCCGGTGGTGGTCTCTTCGCTCACGCCAAGGATCTTGGTCGCCTTGCGCGAGTACCAGGTGGGATCCTGGGCCAGGGTCTTCTTGATCGAGGCGTAGAGGATGGCTTCCTCTTCGCTGCCCGGCTTCTTGGCAATGAGCTTGGGGTTCTTCTCGGCGGCGCTGCCGAGGTGCATGAGCAACGTGGCGTCGCCGCCGTCATCGAGGATCAGGTTGGGACCCTGGTCGCCGAACTCGAAGATGCGGTGGGTGTAATCCCAGTAGTCCACCAGGTTCTCGCCCTTGCGCGCGAACACCGGGGTGCCCTTGGCGGCGATGGCGGCGGCGGCGTGGTCCTGGGTCGAGTAGATGTTGCACGAGGCCCAGCGCACCTGGGCGCCGAGGGCCTGCAGCGTCTCGATCAGCACGCCGGTCTGGATGGTCATGTGCAGCGAGCCGGTGATGCGCGCGCCCTTGAGCGGCTGGCTCTTGGCGTACTTCTTGCGCAGGCTCATCAGGCCGGGCATCTCGTGCTCGGCGATGGTCAGTTCCTTGCGGCCCCAGTCGGCGAGGCTGAGGTCGGTGACGACGAAGTCGGCGGCCTTGGTGGCGGCGGACTGGGGAGCGGGTTTGGGCATGGTGGCGTCCTTATATCGCTCCATCGTGATAGAGCGATACGAAAGGCAACCACCGGCTTGCCCTGCGGATCTGAACCTGCGGGCACCGGAGCCGTTTGTCCCCCATGCGTCTGTTCATCCCTTTGGTCCTATCCACGCTGCTCACCGCTGCAGACCAGGCGGAAACATTCGCATTCAGCGATGATCGCTTGGCGGCAGCCGCGGCCCTGCTGCCGCACAGTCCCGATGCCCGCTGGTATCGCGCCCTGGCCTTGCAGCAGGCGGGCAAGCTGGCGGAGGTTGACGCGCTCCTCGCCGCCTGGCCCGAGGATCCCGGCCAGGCAGAGCGCAAGGCGATCCTCAGCGCCCGGCAAGCGGTGCTGTGGTACGACCAGGATGCGGCCAAGGGCCTGAAGCTGTTGCGTGAACAGGTGGGCTGGAACAGCGACCACCAGCCACAGGACCTGGGTGATTTGTCGGTCGAGGCGCAGGCCCATCAAGCTGCAGAGCAACGGCTCAATCCGGCCAAGATCCAGGAGGCGCTCAGCAACGAACGCTGGTTGCTGGCCCATGACATGGCTGACGCCACCATGGCCGAGCGACTCTTGGCCCTGCCGGTCGATGACCAGCAACGGCGGTCCCTGTTGCGTCGTCTCGACCTGCCTACCCCGGCGGAACTACCTGCCCTGGTGGTGGCAGACCTGGCCGCCGTGGGCAGCGAGGGTTTTGGCAGTCTGCCCATTCACCAGTGCTTGACCGTGGCGCAGTTGAGCGCCTGTCGCGACCTACTGCCGAGCCTGGGTGCGCATCCGGTCTGGCAGACCGCCCTGGCCAAGGGACTGACCGCCGACCTGTCTGAATCAGCCGAGCGGCTCGCGGCTCTCTGCGCCTTCGCCGCCGGTCCGGGTGCGTCCCTGCCGCGCCTGGCGCTGGCCCTGCACCAGGCTCGCGTGGCCGTGGAGCTCACCCAGGGCCGCTGCACGCGGGCCGCCGTGGTGGCGTGGTTGGGTG
>JBILDK010000338.1:0-3644 GCA_044352625.1 Planctomycetota bacterium | reverse complement strand
CTGGGCCAACGACACGATCGGCACGCCCGCAGCTTTACCGGCCTGCCCAAACTGAGTCATGCGCTCGGCGCAGATCACCTGCATCGCGGCGCGAGCCGGGGTGAGGTAGTCGCGCGGATCGAACTTCTCGGGGGTCTCGGTGAAGACCTTGCGGATCGCGGCGGTGATGGCAAGACGGTTGTCGGTGTCCACGTTGATCTTGCGCACACCGCTGCGGATGCCGCGCTGGATCTCTTCGACCGGCACACCGTAGGTTTCCTTCATCTTGCCGCCATACTTGTTGATCTCGTCAATCAGGTTCTTGGGCACCGACGACGAGCCGTGCATGACCAAGTGGCAGTTGGGAATCTTGGCGTGGATTTCCTCGATGCGCTTGATGGCGAGGACGTCGCCGGTGGGCTTCTTCGAGAACTTGTACGCGCCGTGGCTGGTGCCCATGGCGACGGCCAGGGCGTCGATGCCAGTCCGCTTGACGAAGTCCACCGCCTGGTCGGGATCAGTCAGCAGCTGGTCGAGGGTCAGTTTGCCCTCGGCACCATGGCCGTCTTCCTTCTCACCCATGCCATGCTCAAGCGAGCCGAGCACACCGAGTTCACCTTCGACCGACACACCGAAGCTGTGGGCGATATTGACCACCTCACGGGTGACCGCGACATTGTACTCGTAGCTGGCAGGCGATTTACCATCGTCTTCCAGCGAGCCATCCATCATCACCGAGGTGAAGCCCATGCGGATCGCGGAAATGCAGGTCTCAGGCGAATTGCCGTGATCCTGGTGCATGACGATGGGCAGCTCTGGGTAGAGTTCGGCGGCAGCCTGCATCAGGTTGCGGAGGAAAATGTCATTGGTGAACTTGCGCGCACCGCGGCTGGCCTGGACGATGACCGGGCTCTTGGTGGCCCGCGCGGCCTCCATGATGGCCTGGATCTGCTCCATGTCGTTGACGTTCAGGGCGCACACGCCGTAGCCGTTGGCGGCAGCGTGGTCGAGCAGGGGACGCAGGGGAATGAGAGGCATGGGGGCTCCGGGAAGGTGGTAGGGTCGCCACGGTGGCGGGTCGGGGATTTTGCCAAGCCAACACCCGAGCGCAAGGCTCCTCGGGTGCAGCATAAAACGACAACGGCCGCCCGCGCTTTGCGCGGACGGCCGTGAAACAACCGAATTCAGACGAGCTCGAAAACAGCCTTCGCGCCATTGTCACCGAGTCGGAAACCGGCGCGCATGATGCGGGTATACCCACCAAGACGCTCCTTGTACTTGGGCGCAACATCCTCGACCAAGGTCTTCACCGCCACCGGGCTGTGCAGCGCCGACAGGGCCAGACGACGGTAGTGCAGCGCCTGGGCCGGATCAGTGGCCAACAAAGCCTTCTTCCCGTAGGTGATGCATTGCTCGGCAAAACGCCGTGCTTCCTTGGCCTTGGGCACCGTGGTAACGATGCGGCCGTGCTCGAACAGGGAGCACACCAGGGCGCGCATGAGCGCCTGACGGTGCTCCATGGTACGGCCGAGCTTGCGGTGGTCACAACGATGGCGCATGGTCTTCTTCCAATCAGACGATCAGGGGTGGTTTCAGGCTTCGGCCTTGGGGGACAGCTGCATGCCGAACCCCATGCCGCGGTCAGCCAACTTCTTCTTCAATTCCTTGGCTGCGATCTTGCCAAGGTTGCGGATGCCCACGACCTCGGCCTCATCCATCTGGACGAGATCAGCAACGCTCTTGATATTGGCTGCGCGCAAGGCGTTCTCGGTGCGCACGGAGAGATCGAGTGCGCTAATCTGCTTGACCAGCAGAGCCGTTTTCTCGCCATCGCCTTCGACCGTGAGGTCACCAGGAGCAATGCCGTCGGCCTCGCGACCGATCTCAAAATACTTGACGAAGGGATTGAGGTGTTTGCGCAAAATGTTGGTGGCCTCGACCAGCGCCAGCTCGGGGCTGATGCTGCCATCCGTCCACACATCGAGATCAAGCGACTCGTAATCAGTGCGCTTGCCCAGACGGGCAGGATTGACCAGGAACGACACCCGCTGTACTGGCGAGTAGATCGAGTCGACGGCGATGGTGCCAACCGGCTGACCATCGATGCGCTGGCTCTCGGCTGGAACGAAGCCACGACCAGAGCCCACATCCATCTCCAGGACGAAACGCACGTCCTTGGTCAACGTGGCAATCACCATTTCCGGATTGATGACCTCGACATCCTGATGCGGGGTGATGTCAGCAGCCGTAATCACGCCAGTGGAGGACTTCTCCAGGCGGATCACAACATTCTCATCGCTGTGCAGACGGAGGCGCAGACGCTTGATATTGAGAATGATATGGGTCACGTCCTCAAGCACGCCATCCAGCGAGGTAAACTCGTTGTTGGCACCCTGGAGACGGATCGAACGAACGGCCGCACCCTGAATGGAGCTGAGCAGGACGCGACGCAGGCTGTTGCCGATGGTGGTGGCGAATCCACGCTCAAACGGCTCGGCGTGAAACTTCGCGTACGTCGGGGAGCCTGAACCTTCGGTCTTTTCGACACGGGTCGGCAACTCGAAACCACGCCAGCGGATACGCATGAGAAAGCTCCTGGAAATTACAAAAGGTCAGTGAATGTCGGAATTAAACGCGACGCTTCTTGGGCGGGCGACAGCCATTGTGCGGCAGCGGCGTCACATCGGTGATGACCTTGACGGTCACGCCGGTGTGCATGAGCGCGCGAACGGCACTCTCACGACCCGAACCAGGCCCGCGGACACGGACTTCCGCCTCCTTAAGACCAAGCTTGATGGCCTTCTCGGCAGCGCGCTCCATGGCGAGCTGAGCCGCGAATGGAGTGCTCTTGCGCGAGCCCTTGTACCCGATGGAGCCAGCAGTCTCCCAGGCAGCAACCTCGCCATTCCCATCGGTGATGGAAATAATGGTGTTGTTGAAGGTGGCATTGATGTGGACGATGCCCGCGCGGACCGTCTTCTTGATCTTCTTCTTGGTATAGGCCATGACTTTATCGTTGGGTAATGAGGTTCAGACAGCGAGCGCGATCACTTGCGCAGGATCTTCTTGTTCGCCACAGTCTTCTTCTTGCCCTTGCGGGTGCGTGAGTTGGTGCGCGTACGCTGTCCACGGCAGGGCAAGCTGCGCGCATGGCGGTAGCCGCGGTAGCACCCGATCTCCTTGAACCGGGCCACATTGCCCTGGATCTCGCGACGAAGATTACCCTCGATCACGAAATTGTTCTCGATGTACGTGGCGATCCGACCGAGCTCTTCCTCGGTCAACTGGAAGGCACGCTTGTGCTCATCGATCTGGCATTCACGGCAGATGACGCCGGCGCGATGCAGGCCGATCCCGAACAGCGCTTCAAGGCTGTAGGGCACCTTCTTGTTGTTCGGGATGTCGACACCGAGGATACGGGGCATGGCTGTTCCTTACCTGTTCAGGCCTGGCGCTGCTTGTGGTTGGGGTCCGAGCAGATGACGCGGACGCGCCCTTTGCGACGGATGATCTTGCAATTCTCGCAACGCTTCTTGACGGACGAGAGCACTTTCATGGTGATTCTTTCTTCTCTGCTGATGTCAGACGGCGCGGTAGACGATGCGGCCGCGGGTCAGGTCGTAGGGGGACATTTCGATGGTGACCTTGTCACCAGCCAGAATGCG
>JBILDK010000041.1:0-12046 GCA_044352625.1 Planctomycetota bacterium | reverse complement strand
CGAAGCCATCTTCGAACCCCTGCTCAGGGCCAACGTCGGACCCCCACAGGCCATCAAAGGGTAGCCAACCGCTGCTATGAACTCGTTCGACCCGTCGTGCTACGACCGGGGAAGTGCGTTATTTGGGCTTATTGATCCCGATCGCAGGGAGGAGTCTCCGGTCCGGGGTGCCGGCCCGAGCCCCGGGGCTCGGGCAGCGTCAGCAACGCCGCACCTAGCGCAGCGAACTCAGCCCGATGGCATTCCCCTCCGAGTCCAGGCACAGGGCGACCCAGCCGAATGCGCCGATGGAGAACTTCGGGCGCAGAATCCTGCCCCCGGCCGCTACCACCCGCGCCTGCTCCACGGCGCAGTCCTCCACCGAGAAATAGACCATGATGCCACCGGCCCCCGGTCGGGAGTGGGGGGACTTGACGAGGGCGCCGGCAGCGCCGTAGGCGTTCATGTCCGCGGGAAACGCGCGCATGACGGTGTCGCCGGTCGGGTCGCCGAGCGGTTCCAGGCGCCGCTCGAAGACCGTCTGGTAGAAGGCCGTCGCCCGATCCATGTCGTCCACATAGATATCGAACCAGCCGATCGCGTTGGGTATGGGCATCCGAGGCTCCTTGGTCAGGGGTGAGCCTTGATGGTAACGGCGGGGAGCGAGGCTGTCTTGTACGGATCAGACACCGAAGCGTCTGCGGTATTGCAGCGGGGTGCAGCCGACGGACCGGCGGAAGGAGTTGATGTAGTGGGCCTGGTCGGCGTACAGATCCAGGTGATGCATGCGGAAGGACCGCTGCAGGCGCAGGATCTTGAGCAGATCGTGCGGGGCGAATCCGGTGAGCCGCCGGAGCGTACGCTGCACCTGCCGGGGAGACAGCCCGAGCAGCGTGGCCATGTCCGCCACCGATCGCACCCGGTCGATGTTGCGCAGGATGCACGCGGTCTTCGCGCTCGCTCGCGCATGCCCGTGGTCGATGCACCATCGCAGGAGATCGGACAGGATCGGGGCCATCCCGGGGAGGGCCAACCCCTCCAGGCGTCGGCCCCAGGCGACCAGCGGCAGCGCCCCCTCGTACGGGGAGCCCACATACCGGTCCAAGATCTCCCGCGGATCTCCCTGCCAGACCCCCGGGTAGAGCTGCACCCCCACATAGTGGAACGCGGTTCCCAGGTTGAGCGTCGTCGCCTTGGTCCGCAGCGCCGTGATGCCCGCGATGCGGGTGTCCATCCGGTTGAACAGCACGTTCACGCACGCATCCGGCAGCGCGTGGTAGAGGAAATCCTCCGCCAACGTGGTCACCGTCTTCAATTCCCAGAAGCAGTGGACCACATCCGAGAGATTGTCGCAGGCGGGAACCTCCGTGTACCGCACCGCGGATGCGCGAACCGAGAATCCGTCGGGGACCGGGACATACATCGTGCCCATGATTCATCCGGGCAGCCCATGCCGGTCAAGTGTTTCGCGATCATGCCCTCACTGGTCCGTGACCGGGTAGCGCGAGGCGGTCGTGCAGGGTTGATGGAGCCGTAGCCTCGGGGTGCGCTCTGCGCATGTACGCCGTGCGCAGAGCGGCCAGGTCATTAGGGTCCGGGATGGTCATGCGCCGATCACGCAACCTTTCATCAATGGTCGGACTGACAGGATGTGAACCTTCAAACTCACCGGGGTCGGGCAGAGCCCTCGCCTGCGCTCGGCGTCGACTCCCCAACGGGGATTCGACGCCGGCTTCGCCAGCTGCCCTCGCTTACCACCCCAAGGAACGAGGACCATGGCATGGAAAAGACAACTGGTGCAAGACCTGTTAGTCCGACCAACGAAAAGGGCTTTTTCGTTGGTCGGGCTGACTGTCTGGAGTTCAAACCGACCGAGATGGTCCATGCGGTCGTGAACCCGTTCTTGGGGCCACCGGAGCCGCATTTGCTGCGCCTACCGACGCTGCTGGAGGCGGCATAGCGGCCCTCTTCGGACCGACTCCCGTCGGTCCCAGGCTACCCCTGCATCCGCACCACCGCCCCCGGCGGCAAAACGGTCCGCCAGCAGCCGTCCTGGGCCCTGATCCGCCGGGCCGGCTGCGGCGCGACCGCCATCGCTTCGCCGACGCGGTTGCAGGCGCGCAGGTCGGCGGGGGCGAGCAGGACCACCTCCGCATCGCCCAGCGCCGCCTCGCGCTGGCGCACGCACAGCTCCTGAGCCTCGGTTGCGTGTGCGTTCACCGCCGTCACCGTCAGTACTCCGTCGCGCCGCGTTGCCGAGCCGTTGACCGCGGCGAGCCCGGGGAAATTGCGGTCGAGATGCTGCGAACGGCACCAGTCGCGCTCGCTGCCGCCGTCGCTGACCTGCGGACTGAGCACGTCGCAGCGCAGACTCTCGCCACCGCGATGCGCGGCATGCAGGGCGAAGACGTGGCCGGTCGGGGTGACGGTGCATCCGTGCTCGTCGGATAGCACCATGGCCTGCAGCACGTTCACCACCTGGGCGATGTTGGCCATGTGCACGACGTCGCAACGGCGGTTGAAGATGTCGAGGGTCAGGGCTGCAACGCAGGCGTCGCGCTGGCTGCTCTGCTGATAGAGGCGGTGTCCCGGCCGGCCGAGCGCCGGGTCGTTGGCGTGCCAGGTTCCCCACTCGTCGAGGATCAGGCGGACCTTCCGCTCGGGATCGAACTCGTCGATGATCGCGCGGTGGCCGCTGATGATGCCGTCCATGCACACGGCCTTGGCGAGCAGGCGGTACCACTCGTCGTCGCTGAAGGAGGTCGCCGATGGGCCGGCGGAGCCGCAGTAGTAATGGGCGCCGAAGGCGCCGACGAAGCCGCCGGCGAGGTACGGCCAGCGGATGCGGTCGTAGTGGTTCTTCGCCAGGTAGGTGAAGAGCCGCCGCGTCCATGCCCAGTCGTTGCCGTTCGGTCCGCTGGCCACGGCGACCGGCGTGGTGCCGGCATACTCGTGGACATAGGTGCGGTAGCGGCCGAACTCCTGGGCGTAGTGCTCGGGGCCCATACTGCCGCCGGCGCCCCAGTTCTCGTTGCCGATACCCCACCAGCGCACGTTGAACGGAGTAGCATCGCCATTGGCGGCGCGCTCGGCTGCCAGCGTGCTGCCGCCGGGCTGGTTGCAGTACTCGACCCAGTCATTGAGCTGGCCGGGCGCCTCGCTGCCGAGGTTGCCGGCGAAGTACGGCTCGGCGCCGAGGTTGCGGCACAGGGCCATGAACTCGTGCGTTCCGACGTGGTTGGGCTCGGGTGCGTTGCCCCACTGGGTGTTCAGGCGCAGCGGCCGGTCGCGGCCGATGCCGTCGCGCCAGCGGTAGCTGTCAGCGAAGTTGCCGCCCGGCCAGCGCAGCACCGGGATGCCGATGGCCTTGAGCGCGGCGACGACGTCGCGGCGCCAGCCGTCGGCATCGGCCAGCGGATGCCCGCGTCCGGCCCACATGCCGGGGTAGAGCAGTTCGCCGAGATGCTCAGCGAAGTGGCCGTGAAGGAACGGCGAGACCGTCCCGATGCGCTCGCCGGTGATGAGGAGGGTGTTCTGGTCCATGACGTCTCCGTACCTGATCGGTTTGACGTCGTCGATCATAGGTGGCGCTTATTGCCACTTTCACCTTCCACGTATGAACGATGCTCCTGCCATGGATCTCCACCTAAAGGGCTGCGGCGTGCGCTTCCGCCACCCCCCGGCCTTCTGCATCGACCGCCCGCGCGGCAGCGGCGACTGGCTGGCGCTGCAGTTCCTCGTCCCCACCCGCGTGCGCGACCGCGCCGGTCTGCGCGAGGCCGGCGACAGCTGGTGCATCCTCTACGCCCCGGGCACGCCACAGTGGTACCGGCCAGCCGCCGGCGCCTTCGCCAATCACTGGTGCCATTTCGACGGGGCCGATGCCGCCCCGTTGGTCAGGCGCTTGGGGCTGCCGGTGGACGCTGTCGTCCCGGTCGCCGACGGCGGAGCCTTCGGCCGTGCGATCGCGGCCCTCGACCTGGCGTGGCGCCGCGCCGACCGGCTGTGGCCGGTGGAGTCCGCGGCGCTGATCGCGCAACTGCTGGTGGCCCTGGCCCGCGGCCACGGCGATGCGCTCGCCGGGGATGCCAACGACGCCAGCCTGCGCGACGTGCGAGCCGGCATGCTCGCCGATCCGCAGCGGGCGTGGACGGTCGACGCTCTGGCACGCGGCTGCCATCTGTCGCGTTCGCGCTTCGCCGTGCGCTACCGCGCCGCCTTCGGCGTCAGTCCGGTCGAGGACCTCATCCGCGCCCGCATCGAGCGCGCCCGCCTGTTGCTGGCCGGCGGCGGGACGGTGAAAGCCGTGGCGCAGGCCTGCGGTTTCGCCTCGCCGGGGTACTTCACCCGCCAGTTCACCCGCCGGACCGGCGTACCACCGGCAGCCTTCGCCCGCGGTGAGCAGACCAGCACGATCGCCTGATCCGCGCGTGCAGCCGGCAGGCGGCGGATTTCCGGGCCGTCCAGTGCGAAATGCTCGCGGCCGTCACTTCAAACCACGATGTGGACGCCGTAAGACTTTGCCTGGAAAAGAGAAGGCCCTTCGATGTTTTCATCGATGGGCCTCCCACTTCTTTTGGTCGGGGCGACAGGATTTGAACCTGCGACCTCTGCCTCCCGAAAGCAGCGCTCTACCAGGCTGAGCTACGCCCCGATCCGTGTATCCCCCTGGCGCAGGCTGCGGCGACCTGCTCGGGAAGCAGGCCCGTACGCGGGGGAGGCGCAGTTAACGGCGGGCCTGGGTCTTGTCAACCACCGGGGCCTCGGGCAAGGCGAATTCCCCCGGGCGGCTGTAGTCATGCCGCTCGCGGGCCATCAGCTCGACCACGTAGGGGTCCTTGCCGCGCAAGCCGCCAAGCAGAGTCCGCTGCAACTCCATCTCGTGACGCATGCGCATGGTTTCCGCGTGGTCCACCGTCCACTGGGCGCGGACCTCGTTGACGTCGTGCGAGCGCAGCGCGAGCTGGCGCATCAGGATCGCGAGCAACGCGATCGCGGCAACAATATGCACGACGATCAGCAGGCTGCGCATGGCCCGATCATACCACAGGAACCGAGGACTTGGCCACGAGCGCAGTGGTCACCGGTACGGGGGGATGGAGCGCGCCCTGGAGCTTGCCGATGTTGGGCACCAGCGCGGCGTAGGCCTCGACCGCGGCGCGACGCGGATGAAAGGCGTGTTTGGCCTTGACCATCTTGTGACAGGCGTCCTCGACCGACTTGTGCACGCCAACCGCAGTGCTGGCGAGAATCGCCACACCCACCGCAGGAGCTTCGGGCACGGGCACCACATGCACCGTGCGATCCAGGGCGTCCGCCATGATCTGACACCACAGCGAACTGGTCGCACCGGGACCGGCGACAACCAGGCGGTCCGGGAATTTGCGCAATTCGCCGAGCAGGGCCAGGGTCTGGCGGCAGGCGAGGGCTCCGCCTTCCATGGCGGCGCGGATGAGGTGGCCTGGGCCGTGACGACGGGCCAGGCCCACCAGCGCTCCCGGGAAGCCCGGCACCGGAGGCAGATGGAGCAGGCCATCAGCTCCCGGCACCACTTCGGAGGCAAGTTCGGAGAGCACTTCGAGCGGATCACGGCCCGCACGGCGTGCGGCGCTGACTTCGCTCGCAACCAGATGCTCGGTGAGCCAATCAAGGGCGGTGCTGCCGGCCAACTCGTTGGTCGCCAAGGCCCACATGCCCGCCATCGCGTGGCAGGTCGAGAGCAGCCGCGGCTGGGTTTCCTTCAGCGGTTCGGCCGAGGGCACGAACAGCGCGCCGGACCCGCCCAGCTCGATCATCGCAGAACCCGGAGCAAGGACCGCGCAAGCCACCGCGAGGGCGGAGCCGTGTGCGGCCCCAGTGATCACCGGCGTGCCTGCGCACAGGCCTGCATCGCGCGCCGCTGCATCGGTCACGCGGCCGGCGATGGCCTGGCCATTGGCCACGGCCGGAAGCCACTCGCTGTTGATCTCCAACAGTGTGGCAAGCTGCTTGGACCACGTGCGGGTGCGCGGGTTGAACAAGAGGGTCCCGGTCGCCTCATTGGCATCGGTCCCCAGGGTGTCGGTCAGGCGCAGGCGCAGGAAATCCTTGGCCGAGAGCACCTGATGGCAGTCGTGCCACACGCGCTTTTCATTGGCCCTGATCCACAGCAGCTTGGCCGCGGTACAGCTGGCCGTGGCTGGGCCGCCGGCGAGGTTGAGGAGGTTTCGAGCCCCCACCCGGGTGACCACCTGGTCGACCATGGAGGCGACCCGGGGATCAGGGCCCAGGGTGGCATGGCACAGTGATTTGCCATCTTTGTCAACGAGCACGGTGGCTTCGTCGCCGGTTACCCCGATGCAGCGGATCTGGTCAGGGCGAAGCTTGGCCCGACGCAGCAGCTCTTTGATGCCGGTGCGTGCGGCACGCCACCAGTCCTGCGGGTCCGCAGGCTGGTCCGGGTCTCCGCCATAGGCACGACGGAGTGATTCGACCACCGTGCCATCTCCAGCGACCACGGCGAGGCCGAGACCAGCACGAGCGACATCAATACCGAGCATGAAAGCAGCTGCAGCCATAAGGATCGGTGAACCTAGGGGATCACCCAGGGTTCGTCAAGGCGCGAACGCGCCGCAGACAGGATCTTGACGACCGCCGCCGGACACTATGGTGCCTACCCCCGCGTGCAGCCCAACTGCTGCACGCCACACTGCGGAAGCATTGGACGAACATATGGCTGGCAAGACCTACATTTGGGGCCTCGGTCGTCGCAAGACCAGCGTGGCCCGCGTGCGCCTCGCCCCCGGTACCGGCGCCGTCACCATCAACGATCGTGCGCTCGACGAATTCGTGTGCGTTGACCGTCTTCGCACCTACGTCAAGACGCCGCTCAAGGTCAGCGAGACCGAAGGTCGCTTCGATGTGTTTGTCAATGTCAAGGGCGGCGGCATCACCGGCCAGGTCGGCGCCATCGTTCTCGGCGTCTCCCGTGCTCTGATCAAGGCCGAGCCCGCTGCTGAGGCCAACCTGCGCAAGCACGGCCTGCTCACCCGCGACAGCCGCATGGTCGAGCGCAAGAAGTACGGCCTGCGCGGCGCCCGTCGTGGCTGCCAGTTCAGCAAGCGCTGAACCACCGCAACCAGCTTCATCAAACACACCCTGGCATTGCCGGGGTGTGTTTCTTTTCGTTGGCACAAACCCGCGCCAACAAAAACCCCCGGTGCACAGCACCGGGGGTTTTATTCAGCCGCGTAATCGGCGCCAAACGGGCGCCGAGGGGTGGTGGCGGGATACAATGGCCAAAGGCCATCCCGCCACGCGCTCGCCCGTAGGGCGAGCGCGAACCCCGACAAATCCCGAGGTAGGCGCGCAGCGCCGTAGGGGCGAAGCCCCTGAAAAAAAAGCGGGCGCCGAGGGGTGGTGGCGGGATACAATGGCCGAAGGCCATCCCGCCACGCCTTCGCCCGCCACGGGCGAAGGCGAACCCCGACAAAGCCCGGGGTAGGCGCGCCGCGCCGTAGGGGCGAAGCCCCTGAAAGAAAAAAGCTCAGTGCGCCTTGAAGTATTCCTGGGCGCCCTTGGGGTCGGCCTTCATCGAGGCCTTGCCTTCAGACCAGTTGGCGGGGCAGACCTCGCCGTGCTTGGCCACGAACTGGAAGGCCTTGATCACGCGCAGGGTCTCATCGACCGAGCGGCCCACCGGCAGGTTGTGCACCGTGGCGGCCTCGACCACACCCTCGGGGTTAATGACGAACAGGCCGCGCAGGGCGATGCCGGCCTCTTCGATCAGCACGCCGAAGTCGCGGCTGATGGCCTTGGTGGTGTCGGCGATGAGCGGGTAGGCGTTGCCCTTGATGCCGCCGGCCTTGCGCTCCTGGCTCATCCACGCGTGGTGGCTGAAGTGGCTGTCCACCGAGACGCCGAGCAGCTCGACGCCGAGGGCCTTGAAGTCGGCGACGCGATCCGAGAAGGCGATGATCTCGGTGGGGCAGACGAAGGTGAAGTCGAGGGGATAGAAGAACAGCACCACCCACTTGCCCTTGTAGTCGCTGAGCTTGACGTCCTTGAAGCTCAGGTCGGGCAGGACGGCGGTGGCCTTGAAATCGGGGGCCTTCTTCTGGACGAGGGTCATGAGATATCCTTGGTTAGGGTTGGGCGCTGTGGTAGACGCGGCGGGCACTATCGTCAAGTCGCGCCTGCCGCATAGCCCCCACCGAGGCATGGCCGCCATCCATGGTATCGCTTGGTCAGCATGGCCCGGTCCCTACAAGCATCCCTCCTCTGACAGGATTCCCATGGCCGAGCCGACGCCCCCAACCCCGCCCCAGAAGCCCCGCGGCCTCATGGTGATCATGCTCATCCTGCTCGGGGTGCTGCTGCTCACGTTCATGCTGGTGAACAACCTCAAGCCGGCCGAGCCGAGCTGGAGCAAGTTTCTGGAGGACATCCGCCAGGGCCGGGTGCTGAAGGTCACCTCGGGGCCCGAGGCGGTCACGGTCGAGCCGGTCAAGGGCACCGGGCCTACCGCCAGCCAGCCGTACCGGGTGTACTACCCGGGGCCGCGTGGGGCCGAGGCCGAGAAGGAGATGATGGACGCGATCCGCGTGTGGAATGACGGGATCAAGGAAGGCGACCAGGCCAAGGCTCCGATCACCGTCGAGGGCACCGCACCGCCCAGCGCGTTGCAGCAGATGATGCCCAGCCTGCTGGCGCTGATGCTGATTTTCGGCCTGCTCTACTTCTTTGTGTTCCGGCGCATGGGCCAGGGCGGTGGCGTGCTCTCGTTCGGCAAATCGCGGGCAACCCTCATCACCAAGGGCAAGACCGGCAAGACCTTCAAGGATGTCGCCGGGATCGATGAAGCGCGCGAGGAAGTCGAGGAGCTGGTGGCGTTCCTCAAGAACCCCAAGAAGTTCCAGAAGCTCGGTGGGCGCATTCCTCGCGGTGTGCTCATGGTCGGTTCGCCCGGCACCGGCAAGACACTGCTTGCCAAGGCCATCGCCGGCGAGGCCGATGTGCCGTTTTACTCGATCTCTGGCTCGGATTTCGTGGAGATGTTCGTCGGCGTCGGCGCCAGCCGTGTGCGCGACCTCTTCAACCAGGCGAAGGAGAATTCGCCCTGCATCATCTTCATCGACGAGATCGACGCCGTCGGCCGCAAGCGCGGCATGGGCGTGTCGTCCGGCGGGCATGATGAACGCGAGCAGACGCTCAACGCGATCCTGGTCGAAATGGACGGCTTCGCTTCGACCGACAAGGTCGTGGTCATCGCCGCCACCAACCGCGTGGACGTGCTCGATCCCGCGCTGCTGCGCCCGGGCCGCTTCGACCGCCACATCCACGTCACCCTGCCCGACATCGCCGGGCGCGAACAGATCCTCAATGTCCACGCCGGGAAGGTGAAGATCGGCAAGGATGTAGACCTGGCGCGCATCGCCCGCGGCACACCCGGCTTCAGCGGCGCCGACCTCGAATCGATGATCAACGAAGCCGCCCTGCACGCCGCGCGCAACGAGCAGGAAGTGGTGACCCAGAAGGACATGGAGTACGCCCGCGACCGTGTCGCCTTCGGCCGCGAGAAGAAGACCGGCAGCCGCGCCATGCCCGAGAAGGAGCGTGTGATCACCGCCTATCACGAAGCCGGGCACACTATTCTGCAGTTGCTCATCGGCGGGGACGACGAGTTGCACAAGGTCACCATCATCCCCCGCGGCCGGGCCTTGGGTGCCACTTTCCATCTGCCTACCGAGGACCGCCACACCCACTCCAGGGGCAAGCTGCTCGACGACATGTGCATCCTCTTTGGCGGCCGCATCGCCGAGGACATGTTCTGCGGCGACATCACCACCGGGGCTTCGAACGACATCCAGCGCGCCACGCGCATCGCCCGCGGCATGGTGATGGAGTGGGGCATGTCGGCGAAGATGGGGCCGATCAAGTACACCGAAGACCAGGAGTCCGCACTGGGCAGCCAGACCGTGCTCACCGCGAGCAACGACACGGGACGCGAACTCGACCAGGAGGTCCGCGTCCTGATCGACAGCCAGTACCAACGCGCCTATGACATGCTCAAGGTCAACAGCGACAGCCTGGAACGGATTGCCAAGACCCTGCTCGAATACGAGACCCTCGATGCGGCCCAGGTGAAGCAGCTGATGACCGGGGAGGCGCTCCCGCCGCGCACGCCCACAGTCACCGTTCGCGTCGAGGATGTGGCCAAGGCCGAAGCGCCCCGCCCCGCCCCGAGCACCGGTGGCGAGGCGTTGGAGCCGCGCCTCGCGTGAACGCTCAGGTCCTGCTCGTCCATGGCGGCGCCGGCTCCGACCTGCGCGCCAAGCTCGATCCGGCCCTGGACGCGGCCCATCGCGCCGGGGTCCAGGCTGCGCTGGCCGCCGGTTCAGCGCTCCTGGCGGATGGCGGTTCGGCACTTGATGCCGTCACCGCCGCGATCCGCGTGCTGGAGGACGATCCGGTGTTCAACGCCGGGATCGGTGCGGCCCTGACCCGCGCCGGTCACGCCGAACTCGATGCCGCGATCCACGATGGCGAGACCGGTCGCGCCGGCGCGGTCACCGGCGTGCGCCGCCTGCGCGAGCCCATCGCCGCCGCCCGCTTGGTCATGGAACGGAGCGGACATGTGCTCATGGCCGGCGCGGGCGCCGAGGCCTGGTGCGAGGAGGCCGGGGCGCGCATGGCCGAAGACGGCTGGGCGGTCACACCCCACTGCCGCGCACATCTGCAGCGCTGGCGCGAGACCGGCATCGCCCGTTCGATCGGCACGGTCGGTGCCGTGGCGCTCGACCGCGCCGGCCGGCTGGCGGCGGGGACCTCGACCGGTGGACTCACCGGCAAACGCCCTGGGCGCATCGGTGACAGTCCGCTCATCGGCTGCGGCACCTGGGCCGATGGCCGCGTGGCGGTGAGCTGCACCGGCGACGGCGAGGCTTTCATCCGCGCCTGTGCCGCCCACACCCTCGCGGTCACGGCCCAAGGTGCGCCGGTCGCCACCGCCGCCGAGGCCGCCCTGTCGGCCGTGCGCCGCCAGGGTGGCACCGGCGGATTGATCAGCGTCGCCAATGACGGCACCTGGGCCATGCGCCACACCACCAGCGACCTGGTGCGCGGGGTGTGGAGCGCCGCCGGGATGCAGGTCGCGCTGTACGGCGACGAGCCGCTGCACTGACCCGAGCGGCCGGGCCGGCCGCGCCCCCAGGGACGCCGCGTTGATTCAGCGGCGAGCCGCGAACCAGGCCCCGGCCATGGTCACGGCGATGCCGAGCCACCCCAGCATACCCAGGCGTTCGCCCACCAGCGCCCATGCCAGCAACGCGGTCAACGCCGGGGCGATGCAGCCGACGATGGCGGCACGGGCCGCGCCCAGGTGCTGCACCGCGAGGCCGGCGAGGAATACCGGGATCACCGTGGCCAGCACCGCCAGCGCCGCCCCCAGCCCGAACACCGCCGGGGTCGGATGCAGCAGCGCCCCAGGGGTCGCGACCAGACCATGGACCGCCGTGGTGACGCACGCCCCGGTCATCGCCACCGCTGCGGCGCGCAAACCGCCGATGCGCCGGATCAGATCCTCGCCCAGGACCATGTACGCGGCGAAGGCCACTGCGCTCGCCGCCACCAGGCCCACGCCCACGGCTGTCGCGTGGAAGCCACCGACCGCGAGGCGATCCCCCCAGGTCAGCAGGATGCCGCCGTAGGTCGCGGCGAGGGTCAATAGGAAGCGGGCCGTGGCCGATTCGCGCCCACGCACGATCGCCGCCACCGCGATCAGCGTCGGATACAGGAACAGCACCACCCGCTCCAGCGCCGCATCGATGTGGCGCAGCCCGGCGAAGTCCAGCCAGCTCGCCACATGGTAGCCGAGCACCCCCAGGGCGAGCAGGCGCACGCGGTCACCAACCGGCAACGGCCCATCACGGCGGGCAAACCACCAGGCGGCGAGCGCGAAGCACGGCAGGCTCAGGGCCATGCGCAATGCCAGCAGCGCGGTGGGATCGGCCCCGTGGGCATAGGCCAGACGCACCAGCACCGCCTTGCCGGCGAAGAGCACCGCCGCCGCCACCCCGCAGAGCAGTCC
>JBILDK010000040.1:0-12095 GCA_044352625.1 Planctomycetota bacterium | reverse complement strand
ATTCTCGATGCGGATGTCCATGGGCCAAGCGTCCCGCGCCTGCTCGGGCTGTCCGGTCAGCGACACGGGAATGACGGCGCACGCCTGCTGCCGATCCAGGCCGGCGTACGTCTCGCCGCCGTCTCCGTCGGCTTCCTGGTGGACGACTGCGATACCGCCATCATCTGGCGCGGTCCGGCCAAGACCGGAGCGATCAAGCAACTGATCCAGGAGACCGATTGGGGCGGCCCGCTCGACTGCCTGGTGGTCGATCTGCCGCCGGGCACCGGCGACGAGGCCCTGGCCGCGGCGCAGCTCATCCCCTCGGTCGCCGGGGCGGTGGTCGTCACCACGCCCCAAGCGGTGGCCACCGATGATGTGCGCCGCTCGCTCGCCTTCTGCGCCAAGCTCGGGATCAGGGTGCTGGGCATCGTCGAGAACTACGCCGGCTATGCCTGCCCGCATTGCCATCAGGTCAGCCGACCCTTCCACAGCGGCGGCGGTGAGCGCCTGGCGCACCTGGCTGGCGTCCCGCTGCTGGCCCAGCTACCGCTCGATCCCTGCATCATGCAGTCGGGCGACATGGGCAGCGACCCGTTGCACAGCGCGCCGCTCTCGCCGGCGGTGGTCGGCTTCAACCGCCTGGTCGATGGCATCCATCGCGCCCTGCCTGATCTCATCCCTGGTTCCACCCCGCTTGCGGAGCTTCCCATGGCCACCCCAGCCCTCATCGCCATCCCCATCAGCAACGGCCTCGTGGATCCCCATTTCGGGCACTGCACCGCCTTCGCCCTCCTGGAGACCAATGGCCAACGCGTCGTCCTGCGCCGCGACCTGGTGCCGCCCAAGCACGAGCCCGGCGTCCTGCCGCGCTGGCTGATCAACCAGGGCGTGCGCGTGGTGATCGCCGGCGGCATGGGCGAACGCGCCCAGCAGATGCTGGAGCAGGCCGGGGTCGTGGTGGTGATGGGCGCCAGCACGGGAACGCCCGAGGACCTGGCCGCGCGCTTTCTCGCCGGTGCCCTGGCCAGCCAGGGCACCGCCTGCACCGCCCACGAAGGCCATGGGTGCGGGGGGCACTGATGAGCGATCCAGACCAGCACGACTGGCAGCCCTCGCCTGCCCTGCTCGACCACATGAATCAGCCGCGCAACAACGGCTGGCTGCTGTGGCCTGACGGACAGGCTCATCTGGTCGGCGATTGTGGCGACGAGATGGCGATGTGGGTGAAGGTGGACGGCGACCGGATCGAGCGCATCACCTTCGTCACCAGTGGCTGCGGCACCTCGCACGCCGCCGGCAGCATGGCCACGGTGCTGACCACCGGCCGCAGCATCCGGGAGGCCCTGCAGTTGACCCAGCAGGAGGTGCTGGCCGGCCTTGGTGGCCTGCCGGAAGACCATGAACACTGCGCCCTGCTCGCCGCCACCACCGTGCAGTTGGCCTGTGAAGACATCCTGGTGCGCCGGATCACCCCGGCGGAAAGAGCTCCGTGAACCTGCCCGTCCTCGCTACCGACCCTGACCGTGATTTCATCGATGATGCCGCGCTGGAGTCCCTGCTGACCAAGCCGGCCCCTGATCAGGCCGAGCTCACCGACCTGCTGGCCCGCTCGCTGGCCAAGGAGCCGCTGACGATCGGGCAGACGGCCCGGCTGTGCCTGGTCACCGACCCGGACCAGGTCGCCCAGATCCACGAGGCCGCGCGGCGGTTGAAACGCGAGGTCTACGGCAACCGCATCGTCCTGTTCGCGCCGCTCTACATCGGCAACAAGTGCGTGAACGACTGCGCCTACTGCGGCTTCCGCTCGACCAACGGCGCTGCCGTGCGTCGCACCCTCGACCGGCCGGAACTGGTCAGCCAGGTCGAGGCGCTGGAGGACAAGGGCCACAAGCGCCTGGTCCTGGTCTATGGTGAGCATCCGGATTACGACGCCGATTTCATCGCCGACAGCGTGCGCACGGTCTATGGCGTGAAGCGCGGCCATGGCGAGATCCGCCGGGTCAACATCAACGCCGCGCCCATGGACGAGGTCGGCTACCGCACGGTCAAGGAGGCGGGCATCGGCACCTGGCAGATCTTCCAGGAGACCTACCACCACGCGACCTACGCCCGCCTGCATCCGGCCGGGACGCGCAAGGCCGACTACCGCTGGCGCCTGACCGGGCTGGGCCGGGCGATGCGGTCTGGCTGCGATGATGTCGGCCTGGGTGCGCTGTTCGGGCTGCACGACTGGCGCTTCGAGGTCCTGGGCCTCATCTCCCACGCTGCGCACCTGCGCGAACGCTACCGCTGCGGGCCGCACACCATCTCCTTCCCGCGCCTGCGCCCGGCCTCGGGCATGGATATCGATCCACGCTGGCAGGTCAGCGACGCCGAGATGCTGCGCATCATCGCCATCCTCCGTCTGGCGGTGCCCTACACCGGCCTGATCCTCACCGCCCGCGAACCGGCGGACCTGCGCCGCCAGGCCATCGCCATGGGCGTGTCGCAGATCGACGCCGGCAGCCGCATCGAGATCGGCGGCTACACCGAATGCGGCGACGCCCAGGTGCAGGTGGCGGAACGCGAGCAGTTCCAGCTCGGCGACCTGCGCAGCCTCGACGAGGTGATCGCCGACCTCCTGGAGCAGGGTGAAGTGCCGTCGTTCTGCACCGGCTGCTACCGCCTCGGCCGCACCGGCGAGCACTTCATGGAGTACGCCGTTCCCGGCTTCATCCGCACGTTCTGCACCCCCAATGCCCTGACCACGTTGCAGGAGTACCTCTGCGACTACGCCAGCGCGCCGACCCGGGCGCTGGGCCAGGGCCTGATCGCGGTGGAGCTTTCCAAGCTGCCCCGGCGCAGCCAGGGCGCCGTGCGCACACGCCTGGAGGCGATCCGCGCCGGAACCGCCCGCGACCTGTACATCTAGGACAACCCCCATGCCCCTCGACGAACTGATCATCTCCCGCGCCATCCTCGACGCCCACTACCTCAAGCTGTCACGCTGCCTCGATAGCGACGTCCTCATCGTCGGCGGCGGCCCCGCCGGCCTGGTCGCCGCCGCGCATCTGGCGGCGCAACACCGCCGGGTGGTGATCCTCGAGCGGCAGCTCTCGCCCGGTGGCGGCATCTGGGGCGGCGGCATGGCGATGAACGACGTGGTGGTCCAGGCCGAAGCCACCCACCTGCTGACCGCGATCGGGCTCACGCCGCGCCCGGTCGGACACGACCTCTACACCGTCGATGCGGTGGCGCTGGCCAGCGCCCTGATCTCGTCCGCCGTCCAGGCGGGCGCGGTGCTGCTCAACCTGACCTTCATGGAGGACGTCTGCCTGCGCGACGGCCTCGTCGATGGTCTGGTGGTCAACCGCACGCGCATCGGTGATGTGCTGCCGGTCGATCCCATCGTCTTCCGTTCCAAGGCGGTGATCGACACCACCGGGCATGAGGCCGCCGTGGTCGAGAAGCTGCGCAAGCGCCACCTGCTGCCGCCAGAGGTGTCGCTCGCCGGCGAGCAGCCGATGCACGCCGAGGCCGGTGAACGCTTCGTGGTCGAGCGCACCGCCCAGGTGATGCCCGGCCTGTTCGTCGCCGGCATGTCGGTCTGCGCCACGTTCGGCGGTCCGCGCATGGGGCCCATCTTCGGCGGCATGCTGCTGTCCGGCGAAAAGGTGGCGAGGCTGGTCGCCGCCGCCGTGCCGGTACGGGAATGCTGCAGCCAGACGGTGCCGGGGTGCCTGCATGCCTGAGTCCGCCCCGTCCGCCTCCTGGTCCCTCGGTCGGCCGATGACCGCCTTCCTCGATCATTGGCGTTCGGCCCTGGTGTCGGCCGACGACCTGGCGGGCCGGTGGCTGGTCGTCGCCAGCCTGCCGCGCGGCGACCACCGTTGCCGCCATATGCGCGCCCTGATCCAGGCCGCTCCGGCATTCCGCGCCCGCTCGGCGCGGATCGTCATCCTGGTGGACGATACCACGGGCGAGGCCGAGCTGATCCGGTCCATGGCCGAAGCGCGGGAGGGTCACGCCGAGGTGCTGGTCCTGGCCGACAACCATCGGCAGATCGCCACGGACCTCGGGATGATGGATGCCGCTGGCCGGTTCACGTCGGCCTCGATCGTCATCGACCCAGAGGGCCTCGCCCGCGGCCTCATGCGCCACCATCTTGAGCAGGGTCCGCCGATCGAAGGGATGCTGGCGATGTTCGATGCCCTGCGCGCCGGCCGGGCGGGCTGCGTGCCGACGAGGCCGGTCCAACATGCCTGACCCCGCCGGTATGCGGCTGGGCCAGACCCGCGACCAGGCCCATCCGGACTGCATCTTCTGCGGCACGCAGGGTCCAGGCCCGCTGGCCCTGGAGTTCGCGGAGGACGGGACCGGTGGCGTTGCGGCCGCATTCGCCTGCCCATCAGCTGTGGAGGGCTACCCGGGCCTGGTGCATGGCGGGGTGGCGGCCGGGCTGCTGGATGCGGCCATGACCAACGCCCTGTTCGCACACGGGGTGGCCGCGGTGACCGGACGGCTGACCGTCCGCTACCAGCATCCGCTGCGACTGGGCCGAGTCGCCACGGTCACCGCCAAGGCGGCTGAACGGCGCGGAGCGTGGTGGATCGTCCACGGTGAGATCCGCCAGGATGGCACGGTCGCAGCGCTGGCGGAGGCGTGGTTCAAAGACCGCACAACAGCCGAAGAGGGCGCAACATGACGCAGCCGGATGCCTGCTTGCCGGGCCTGCGCCTGACCGTGGTGGTCGAGAACCGCGCCGGCCACGGCTGTTCCGGCGCCCATGGCTTCGCCGCGTGGCTTGAGGCCGGTTCCGCGGTGGTGCTGGTGGATACCGGTCCGGACCCGGACCTGCTGGCGCGCAATGCACTGGCCCTCGGCCTGGACCTGGGCCGGGTCGAGGCCGTGGTGCTCAGCCATGGTCACGACGATCACAGCGGCGGGCTGCCGGCGGTGGTGGCGGCGCGTGCAGGCCGGCCCTTGGCCGTGGTCCTGCATCCGGCCGCCACCCGCGCCCGGTTCAGCCGCCGCACCGGCACCGCCCGCGCCATCGGCATGCCGGCGGCGAGCCAGGCCGCGCTGCAGGCTCCTGGGGTCGCGATCATCCCCTCCCCCAGGCCGACCAGGGTCGCCCCGGGCGTCTGGGCCACCGGCGCCATACCGCGCACCCTGGCCATCCCCGGCGAACACCAACTGGTCGTGGATCCGGCCGGCACGATCCCGGATCCGCTGGACGATGACCAGGCGGTGGTGGTGGACACGGTCCAGGGCCTGGCCGTGATCTGCGGCTGCGCCCATGCCGGACTGGTCAACACACTCGCCTACGTCGCGGAACTCCGCCCCGGAGCACCGATCGCGCTGCTAACCGGCGGCCTGCACCTCGGCGCAGCAGCCGAGACCCCGACGCTCGCCGGCCTCTGTGACGAGCTCGCCCAGCGGCACATCGCCCGCTACGCCCTCGGACACTGCACCGGGGAACGCGCCGAGCGTTTTCTCACCCAATGCCTCGGCGGATCGGTCACCTCCCTGCACTGCGGTACCCGTCTGGAGATCCCGTGAGCGACGACATCTCCTTCAAAGCCATCGGCGTGATCCAGTCGCCCTACTGCGATCCGCTCGACATGCCCATCCAGTCCAGCGAATCGTCGAACATTCGCGGCACGGCGATCATCGTCCCGCAATGGCGCGCGGGCTTGGCCGATCTGGCCGGATTCGACCGCGTGTGGCTGCTGTGGTGGGCGCATCGCGGCCGCTCCCCCGAGGCCCTGGTGAAGCCGTTCCGCGACACCCGCCTGCGCGGCGTGTTCGCCACCCGGGTCCCGGTCCGGCCCAATCCGATCGCCATGTCCTGCGTCCGCCTGCGCGCGGTCGCCGCCGACCGCATCGAGTTCGATGGCGTGGACATGCTCGACGGCACCCCGCTGATCGACATCAAGCCCTACGTCTGGACCTGGGATGCGTATCCTGGTCTCAGATCAGGGTGGTACGACGAGGTCGACCGGCCCCAGGCCCTGGCCGACCGGCGGTTCGAGCCCGGCGCGGATCACCCCGAGCACGGGCCCTGAACGGTTCATCCGAGGAGTTTGTCGGCGATTCGATCCTCGACGAGCGGCCATCTGCCGCCTTGGCGGCACACCTCACCGCAGCCCTGCGCCGCGCCCAGGGCTGCCGCCTCAGGCCGGGTGCCTGCCTGCTCGACAGCGATTCAGGAGGTTGTGCCTTGTACTGATATAACTCCATTCGGCCCCGTCTTGGAGGAGAACCTGCGGAAAGCACGGACGGCTTTGACGTTGTCCGAATACCGGCTCGACGATGGCCTTCCGCATGCGGTGGTGCGCGTGTCCGGCGGCGATCTTGAGCTTGATCTTCATGTCGGCGATTCTGGTTGCGGGGGTGGCTGGTGGCGTGGTTGCTGCTGATGGCTCTGGTGTGTGCGGTGGTGGAAGGTCATCGGGTGGCGGAGGCTGGTTGTGCTTCTGACGGTCTGGTGGGACATGCAGGTCGATGCCCTCAAATCTCGGGTCGGTGAACTGTTCGTCTGCGTAGTAACCAGCATCCGCGCTCGCCGCCGTCGACTTACGCCAAAGCATGCCTTCGACCTGGGCAGCATGGTTGCCAGCTGTCGCGTGTCGTTGGTCGCGGTGATCAGGTCTTCGGCGACGATGATCTGGTGCGCATCATCGATCACGATCGGCCTGCTTGAAGCCTTTGGTCGCGCCATCCTTTAGGATCTTCGATTCGGGGTCGCAGATCCTTGGCCTCCGGCTTGACGGTGGCTGGATCGGGTGCCACCGGCTTCGGGCCACAGAGGCCCTTCCCGGTCTCTGCCTCGCATCGGGTCCGCTCGGCCAACGCCGCCTACACCTCGGTCTTCTTCCGCTCTGCGGCAACGCGTTCTTTCTGCTCCAGAGCATTTTGCGCCTCGCGGATCTTCGCTAGGCGCTACTGTGATCGAGCCACGCCCGCCGGCAGCCGATCGTCCCCCTTGCCACGCCCGAACTGCTGGTCCTTGGCAGCGTCGATCGACGTCGCCTGCGCAAACAGACTGGCGATCTGGATGGCTATTCAGCTTTCACATCCAGGTTGATTGGGCCGCTTCGCTGAACTGCCCGATATTGTCGGCATTTCGGCCGATATCGGATCAGTTCCCCGATCAACCTGTATGTGGAAGATCAGTAACTCCTGTTCCCGTTTGCACAGGTGGTCGTGGCTCATCGACCTGTGCTTAGACACGTTCGCTTCCACCGTCGTCCCATCCAGAGCGACGTGGCCCAGTTGTACCGGGCCATCTTTCTCGCACAGCTTGAGCACCTAGAGATACAGCTACCTCAGCACTGACAGGTGGCGTTCGCGGAAGGCAGCGAAGGTGTCGTGGTCTGGGGACCTGATCGCCAGACTGAAAGCGGAGTGCCACGTCCTCAGACGTGGCGCGCTCAATCCGACGCACCAGGCCAAGGACCGATGCCCAAAGGCGGATCGTCATCTTGAAGCGCTGGTCATACGGACAGGTTCCATTGCGCGGCAGTGCGTCTTTCCCATCCTGCCGCTGCGAGGGAGGGGGAAACGTGAGCATCCGTGTGCGTCTGGGACTTGGTGCCTTCCTAATCCTAGGACTTACGAGTTGCGGCGTGTCAGGCCCGACGCCACCGCCAGCGCGTCCGCCGGTACCCGTGGTGGTGGCTACGGCGCAACGCCAGGATCTGCCCCTGCGCCTGCTCGCGGTGGGGACCGCCAGCGCGTCCGAATCGGTGGTGGTCCGGCCCCAGGTGTCTGCGACCCTGATCGCCGTCCGCTTCACCGAGGGCGCGACGGTCGCCGCTGGCGATATGCTGTGCGAACTCGACAGCCGTCCCTTCGCCGCTGCCGTGGCCCAGGCCGAAGCGGACCTGGCGCGGGCCCGCGCCGCCGCGCGCCAGGCGGTGGCGATCCTGGAACGCGACCGCGCCGGGCTGGTGCTGGCCGAAGCCGCCGACCGGCGCACCGCAGACCTCCAGCGTCAGGACTTGGCCTCGGCCCAGCAGCAGGAGCAGTCCCGGGCCACAGTCGATCAAGCCCGCGCCACCATCGCCGCCGACGAGGCCGCAGTTGCGGCGGGCGAAGCGGCGGTGGCCGCGGCCGAGGCCCAGCTCGACCGGGCGCGGCTCGACCTGTCGTGGTGTGCGATCACCGCGCCCATCGCTGGGCGCACCGGTGCGTTGGGCCTGACTGTCGGCAATCTCGTCGCTGCCGGCCAGACCGCACTGGTCACCATCGCCCACATGCAGCCGATGTACGTAAGCTTCGCGCTACCAGCCAGCGACCTGCCGGCAGTGCGCGCCGCCCAGGAGCGCGGACAGCTCGCCGTGACGGTGGTGCCGGAGGGGGGCGGGACGGCCGAGGCCGGGGTGCTGGCGTTCATCGACAACCAGATCGATCCCGCCACCGCTACCATCCGATTGCGCGCGACCTGCGCTAACGCAGCCGAGCGCCTGTGGCCGAATCAGCAATGCCAGGTGCAACTGCTGCTGGGGGTTGAGGCCCAGGTGGTGACCGTGCCCGAGACGGCGGTATCGACCGGTCAGCGCGGCACCCTGGTGTGGGTGGTAGCCGCCGACCAGACCGCGACTCCGCGTCCGGTCGAGGTGGCCCGGGTGGATGCAGGCACCGCGGTCATCAGCAAGGGGCTTGAAGCTGGCGAGACGGTGGTGGTGGACGGCCAGGTGCGCCTGAGCAAGGGCGTGACCGTGGCGCTGCCGAAGGCGGACGTCGTGAAGCCATGAATCTGCCGGGGCTGTGCATCCGCCTGCCGGTGATGACCACCCTGGTCATGGTTGCCATCGTGGCCTTCGGCCTGCTCGCGTGGGGCAAGCTGCCGGTGAGCGACCTGCCACGCATCGACTTCCCCACCATCTCGGTGTCGGCGCGGCTTTCGGGCGCGGATCCGGAGACCATGGCAGCGGCGGTGGCCACGCCCCTGGAACGCCAGTTCTCGACCATCAGTGGCATCGATTCGATGACCTCCTCGAGCACCCTGGGTGCGACCTCCATCACCATCCAGTTCGCCCTCGACCGCGATATCGACGCGGCTGCTCAGGATGTGCAGGCGGCGATCGCCGCGGCCCAGCGCCAGCTGCCCGCCGCCATGCCCACGCCGCCGACCTGGCGCAAGGTCAATCCCACCGAGCAGCCGATCCTCTTCATCGCCCTGCGCTCCGACGTGCTGCCCCTGTCCCAGGTCAATGAGATCGCCGACACCATGCTGGCGCAGCGCATCTCGACCATGTCCGGGGTGGCCCAGGTCTCGGTCTTCGGTTCGCAAAAGTACGCGGTGCGGGTGCAGGTCGATCCGGATCGCTTAGCCGGTCGCGGCCTCGCCATTAGCGACGTGGCCCAGGCCATCGAACGCGGCAATTCCAACCTGCCCACCGGGACCATGTGGGGGCAGAACAAGGCCTGGTCGCTGCGCTCCGATGCGGGACTCAAAGATGCCCAGGCCTTCCGCCCGCTGATCGTCGCCTGGCGCAGCGGGGCCCCTGTACGGCTGGACGAGGTCGCCAACGTGTTCGATACGGTCGAGAACGATAAGGTTGCGGCGTGGTACAACGATACCCGCGCCATCGTCCTGGCGGTGCAGCGCCAGCCGGGAACCAATACTGTCGAGATCGTCGATCGTGTCCGTGCACTGTTGCCAAAGCTCCAGGACGTGATCCCCGCCGCGATGCAGATGGAGGTGCTGATTGATCGCTCGCAGCCCATCCGCGCCTCGTTGCTTGATGTCGAACACACCCTGCTGCTCACCGCCTGCCTGGTGGTGATGGTCATCTTCCTTTTCCTGCGCCGGCTCTCGGCCACCGTCATCCCGGCCCTGTCCCTCCCGCTCTCGCTCATCGGCACTTTCGCCGGCATGTGGATGCTGGGTTTCAGCCTCGACAACCTATCGCTCATGGCCCTGACCTTGGCTACCGGCTTCGTGGTCGATGACGCCATCGTGGTGCTGGAGAACATCGTCCGGCGCATGGAGGAGGGCGAGGACCCCAGGACCGCAGCCTTGGAAGGCTCGCGCCAGGTGGCCTTCACCGTGGTCTCGATGACCATCTCGCTGGCCGCGGTGTTCATCCCCATCCTGTTCATGGGCGGGCTGGTCGGCCGCCTGTTCCACGAGTTCGCGGTAACCATGGTCATCGCCATCGGCGTGTCCGGGTTCGTCTCGCTGACCCTGATCCCGATGCTGTGCAGCCGTTTCCTGCGCCCAGCCAGCCCGCAGCACGGGCTGGCCTACCGCCTCAGCGAACGCTTTTTCACCGGCATGCGCAACGCTTACGAACGGTCGCTGGATGCGGCCTTGCGCCATCAGCACCTGGTTCTGTTCCTGCTTGCACTGTCATTCGTGGCTACAGCGGCGTTGTACTACGTCGTGCCCAAAGGCTTCATTCCCAACGAGGACATCGGCCAGATCCGGGCTAGCACCGAATGCGCCCAAGGGGTCTCGTTCGCCGAAATGGTGCGCCATCAGCAGCTGGTGGCGGCCAAGGTTCAGGAGAATCCCAACGTCGCCGGCTTCATGTCCAACGCTGGCAACGACGGTAGCAACCAGGGGCGCATGTTCATCCGCCTCAAGGACGCTCCCGAGCGCCGCGTGTCCCCCGAGGAGGTCATCGGGCAACTGCGCAAGGCGGTGGCGTCGATCCCGGGCATCAAAGTCTCCTTTCAGAATCCGCCCCCGATCAACATCGGAGGACGCATGTCCAAAGGCCAGTACCAGTACACCCTGCAGGGCACCGACACCGCGGAACTGTACGCGGCCGCGGTTGCCTTCGAAGGCAAGTTGCGCGAGCTGGGCGACCTCACCGACCTGTCCACCGACCTGCAGCTCGACAATCCGCGCCTTGCGGTGCACATCGACCGGGACCGCGCCGCCGCCCTGGGCATCTCACCGGGGCGGATCGAGGCGACCCTGGGCGATGCCTATGGCGCCAAGCAGGTGTCCACCATCCTTACCAGCACCAATCAATACCAGGTCATTCTTGAGGTCGATCCCGCGTTCCAGAGCGATCCACTCATGCTCTCGCGGTTGCATCTTCGTCCCGACACCGGCCTAAACCAGTCGTTGGTACCCCTGGGCACAGTGGCGAGCGTGACCCCAGCCATCGGGCCATTGTCGATCAACCACCAGGGCCAGCTGCCCGCGGTGACCCTGTCGTTCAACCTTAAGCCGGGGGTCGCGATAGGCACCGTGGTCGATCAGATCGAGCGTCTCGCACGCAGCGGCCTGCCACCAGGAGTCAGCGGCGGCTTCGCCGGCGCGGCGCAAGCCTTCCAGTCGTCGCTGGCGGGCATGGGCCTGCTGCTGATCCTGGCCATCGGCGTGATCTATCTCGTGCTCGGAATCCTGTACGAGAGCTTCCTGCATCCGCTCACCATCCTCAGTGGCCTGCCCTCGGCGGGCATTGGTGCGCTGCTCGCGCTGATCATCTGCGGCAACGAGCTGAACATCTATGCCTTCGTGGGCATCATCTTGCTCATCGGCATCGTCAAGAAAAACGCCATCATGATTGTCGATGTCGCGATCCAGTCGCGGCTGAAGGACGGATTGGATGCGTTCCAGGCGATCCGCAGCGGATGCCTGATGCGTTTTCGCCCAATCATGATGACCACCATGGCGGCACTCGTGGGTGCGCTGCCGCTGGCTATCGGACTGGGCACGGAATCGCAGTCACGGCGGTCCCTGGGCATCGCCATTGTCGGCGGGCTGCTGGTGTCGCAGCTCATCACCCTGTTCATCACCCCGGTGGTGTATTTAGCATTGGAGCGTGGGCAGGAGCGCGTGCGCGGATGGCTGGCAAAGCGACCCACCGAGGTCGTGCCAAGCTGAGGTGGGGATTACCCCGGGCGGCCGCCGATCAGTTCGTCCTGCCACCGGCGCAGTTCGCCCCAGGCACCGCGCGCGGCCAAGCCCGCCTGTTTGGGCCACGTCGTAGGTACCGCCAGGGCATAATGCGGTCCGGCACGGTCGAGAATGCCCTGGATCACGGCGGGCCGGGTCGCCGCCAGGGCAGCAAAGGTAGCGATGCCGGCATTCACCAGCAACTCAGCGATCTTGGGCCCGATGCCCTCGATCAGGGCAAGGTTGTCACGACCCCGCGCCTGGACAA
>JBILDK010000337.1:0-3688 GCA_044352625.1 Planctomycetota bacterium | reverse complement strand
ACGCGGGTGCCGGCCCGGGTCCGGGCGGGCTCGGCGGCGGCAAGCATGCAGCTGCACAGGGGCAGCAGGGCGAGGAGGAGGTATGTCTTCACGGTTCGACCAGGATCCTGAAGCCGATGGCGGCGAAAGTGGCGTCGGGGGGAAGGCTTTCAACCGCATCGCTGCGCAAGCGGGCGCTGTCCTCGTCGGACCAGGCGCCGCCGGCGACCCGGCCCTGGAACACCAGGCCGGGATCGCTGATCCATTCACGCACCGAGCCGGCGAGGTCGCGATGGCCGAAGGGCCCGCGGTCGGAGGGACTCGAACCGACCGCCGGCGGCAGGCCCTTGGGCGGCACCGCGCTGGTGGCCAGGGCGGGATCGCCGCCCGGCCCCCACGGATGCAGGCGGCGCTCGTCGCCGGCGCTGGCTGCCTGCTGCCATTCTTTCGCCGTCGGCAGCCGGACACTGCGCCCGAGGCGCGCCGCCAGCCACTGGCAATAGGCCTGGGCGTCGGCGCGGTCGATGCCGCGCACCGGCTGGCGCGGATCAAGCGCCGCACTCACGCCGGTCAACTCCATCTGCCGATCGCCATCGGCGAACGCGGGCACCCACCCGGACTCGTCGGGAGTGCCCGCAGTGCGCGGATACAGCGCCAGTTCGCCCGTGAGATTGCGGTAGGCGGCCCAGGTCACGCGCAGGCGTTCGCGCTGCGCCGGCTCGGCCAGGAACGCCGCCCACTGCTCCACAGTGACCTCGTCCTCGGCCAGCCACACGCCGTTGCCGCCCAGCGGCACCCAGCGCAGGCGCTGGCCGGGGATGACCGGGCGCTCGGCCGGGGCCCAGACCAAGGTGCTGGGCGCACCGGGCAGGATCATCACCGCAGCCTCGTCCTCGCCGGCGGTCACCTGATAGCGGCCCACCCCCAGTGCCACCTCGCCGGGGAGCGTGATCACAGGCAAGGTCGGCTCTTGGGGCAGCAGCCTCCCGGCACCATCTTCGACCAGACGGCGCACAGTAAGCACCGTTCCGGCGGGGCCGGTCACGCGCAAACGGCCATCAGCCCCCTGGTCGGGATCGGCTGCGAGCCGGCGCAGCAGGTTGGCAAACGCGGCGGTCTCTGCCAGGGCACCCCGGCTGCGCGCCTCGGTATGGCGCACCCGGTATAGCGCAATGAGCAGGGTGCGGGCCTCGGCCGCAGCCGGAATCCCGGGCTGGTCGGCAAGGGCGTCCATGGCGCTGCGCGCCGTGCCCTCGGCCAAGGCCCACTGCTCGGCGATGCGGGTGTCGGCCAGCTGCACCGCAGCACGCGCGGCAAACAGCGGGGCCTTGTCCGCCAGCGCAGAAGCGGCGAGGCGGCGAGCGAGATCCTCGGCCTCGGCCTGACGGGCGGCACGCTCGGCTTTTGCCACCTGGACCGCAGCCACCGCAGCCCGTGCCTCGACCAGCGCCGCGTCGGCGGTGGCCCGGGCCTGGGCCTGGGCGGCGCTGCGTTGGCGGGTGGCATCGCGCTCGGCAATGAGTCCCAGCAGGCGTTCGCGCTGGGCCACCGCCCGCTCATCGTCCGGTACCAACCGCCGCGCCACCGCAACCTGTTCAAGCGCCCCATCAAGATTGCCGCTCGCCACCGCCTGCTCGGCGGCGACCAGGGCCGCAGCGTATTGGGTATGGCGGGCCGTGGCCTGCTCGGCGGCGGCGGCGTCGCGGGCGGCGGCGCGCTGGGCCTGGGTCGCCGCACCCTGCAGCGCGCCCAGCTCGGCCAGGGCCGCATCGACCCCGGCCACGGCAATGCCGTCGGCGGCGGACTGGGCATAGGCGGTGCGGGCCGTGGCCAGCGCCGTGGCCAGCGCGGGGTCGAGCAGGGGCAGGGCGCGGGCCGCGACCAGCGCCGCATCGCCCGCCTGCTTGCGCGAGGCCGCCAAGGCCTCGCGCTCGGCGCGTTCGACATTGGCGAGCGCCGCCACCGCCTGGGCCAGGAGGTCCTGGGCGGCCGGCAGCGGCGCCGCGGCTAAGGCGGCTTTGGCTTGGTCCCGGGCCTCGGCCCAGCGCATCCCGGCAGCAGCAGCGGCGGCAGCGGCGGTGAGACGCTCGGCGCGTTCCCGGTCGGCGGTGGCGCGCACTGCGGCCTCGCGCTCTGTCGCCTGGGCCGCGAGGGCGCTGACCGCCTGGGCGCGCAGCTCGAACGCCTGGCCATCGCTGCGGATGCCCAGCACCTGCTCGGCGGCGGCACGGGCGTCCTCCCAATTGCCGGCGGCGGCGGCGCTCTGCGCCGTGGCGAGCAACGTGTCGGCGCGAGCCGCGGCCGAGCGGCCCGCCCACCACGCCGAGCCGACCCCGGTGGCCACCAGCACCGCTGCAAGCCCGGCGGCGATGGCGACCTGGCGGCGATGCCGCGCCACCCAGGCGCCGATGCGTTCGATCAGATTGCGCCGCCGCGCCGCCACCGCGAGTCCGGCGAGGAAGCTGCGCAGGTCGGCGGCGAAGGCGGCGCAGTCCTGGTAGCGGTCCGCCGGGGCCGGGGCCATGGCCTTGGCGACGATGGCTTCAAGGTCCTGATCGAGGTCGGCGTGGACGCTGCGGATGGGGATGATCTCGCCCAAGGCAACCTTGCGCAGCAGCTCGGACGCGGTGCTGCCGGACACCGGGCGGTGGCCACACAGCATCTCATAGAGGGTCGCGCCCAGGGCATAGATGTCGCTGCGCTGGTCCACCGCGGCGAGGTCACCGCGGGCCTGCTCTGGCGGCATGTAGTGCAACGTGCCGACGGCGCTGCCGTCCATGGTCTGGGACAGGGCCTGGTCCTGGCGCAGGTGCGCCACGCCGCCGAGTTCGGCCGAACCGACCACCTTGGCGATGCCCCAGTCCACCACCAGCACCTCGCCGTGACCACCGAGCATGATATTGTCGGGTTTGAGATCGCGGTGCAGGACCCCACGGTGATGCGCGTAGCCGAGCCCGTCGAGGACCTTGAGGAACACCGCGATGAGCCGTTCGTCAGGCCATTCCCTCCGCGTTGCGGCCACCACCGCCGGGTCTTCGCTGCGCAGGCCCTTGGCCACCGCACCCAGCGACTGGCCCTCGATGAACTTCATGGTGAAGTACACCGTGCCGTCGTCCATCATGCCCACGTCGTGGATGGGGACGATGTTGGGGTGTTCGAGCTGGGCGGTGATCTGGGCCTCGGCGAGGAAGCGCTCCAGCGCCTCGGCATTGTGCGCGTAACGCGCCAACATCACCTTCATTGCCGCCGGACGCTGGAAGTCGCCGTCGCGGATGAGCAACACCGCACCCATGCCGCCCTGGGCGAGGGGCCGCTCAACGGCATAGCGGCCATCAGTGCCATGCTCATCGATCAGCTTCTGGACCCCGGGCGGCAGGGCGCCAGGAGCGGAGCGCCCGAGATCCGAGAGCACGCTCGGTCGGCTGAGCTGCAACCCCAGGTCGAGGGCGCGGGCATCGGAGGGCAGGTCGGCGTTGGTGCGGGTGCGCCCCAGGCGAGTGAGCGTCCCGGTCTGCCGCCGGGTCGCGCCGGTACCCTCGGTGGCGAGATTCATGGGCACGGTCGCAGCGGGATCCTGGACGGAACCCAGCGGCAGGGTCGGAGCCTCGCCCGCATGCACCGTGGCGCGGGTGGCATCCGCGCCTACCACCACGGTCGCCTGACTGTCAGCGCAGGGTGCCGCCATGGTCGGGGCGTCGTGGCGCTCAGC
>JBILDK010000336.1:0-3690 GCA_044352625.1 Planctomycetota bacterium | reverse complement strand
CCAGCGACGCTCTCCCAACCACCAACCACCAACCACCAACCACCAACCACCAATAATCCCCATGTCCACCATCGTTTCCTTTGGCGAGCTCATGCTCCGCCTCAAGTCCCCCGGCTTCCTGCGCTTCGTGCAAAGCCCCGCACTCGAAGCGACCTTCGGCGGTGGTGAAGCCAACGTCGCGGTAAGCCTGGCCGGGTTCGGCCACCAGACGCGCTTCGTCAGCGCCATCCCCGCCAATCCCATCGGCGACTGGGCCGTGGCCGAGCTGCGCAAGCACGCGGTGGACGTGCGCTGGCTGTTGCGCCAGGGCGAGCGCCTGGGCATCTATTTCCTGGAAGGCGGCGCCAGCCAGCGCGCCAGCCAGGTGGTCTACGACCGCGCCGGCAGCGCCATCAGCCAGGTCCAGCCGGGCCAGGCGAAATGGAGCGAGGCCTTCGCCGGAGCCCAGTGGTTCCACCTCACCGGCATCACCCCCGCGCTGTCCGACAGCGCAGCCGCCGCCAGCCTGGAATCGCTGAAGGCCGCCAAGGCCGCTGGACTGCGCACCTCCCTCGACCTGAACTTCCGCAAGAAGCTGTGGACCCCGGCCAAGGCCCAGCAGGTCATGACCGGGCTCATGGGCCACGTCGATGTGGTCATCGCCAACGAAGAAGACTGCGAGAAGGTCTTCGGTATCAAGGCTGGCGGCACCGAGGTCGCTCACGGCCAGCTCGACCATGCGCGCTATGTCGAGGTCGCCGCGCAAGTCATGGCCCGCTTCCCGGCGGTGTCGCAGGTGGCCATCACCTTGCGCGAAAGCCACAGCGCCAGCCGCAACGGCTGGTCGGGCCTGCTTGCCGACCGCCAGGGCCATGCGTTCAGCCGGCACTACGAACTCGACATTGTTGATCGCGTTGGCGGCGGCGACAGCTTCGCCGCCGGCCTGATCCACGGCTTGATCACCGGCGCGGACCGCCAGCGCGCCATCGAACTGGCGGTGGCGGCGAGCGCGCTCAAACACTCGATCAGCGGCGACTTCAACCTCGTATCCCTGGCCGAGGTCGAAGCCCTGGTAGCCGGCGACGGCAGCGGCCGCGTCCAGCGCTAACCTGGGGGCGCGGTCTCAAACCACGCCCAATCCATGTAGCCCCCCTCCATGGACCTGTTCCCCGTCACCCGCTGGAGTCTGATCGCCCGCCTGCCGGACCAGCCCCAGCAGGTGGCGACGTTGATCGCGCTCTATGCCGACGCAGTCGGGGCGTATGTGGCGCGGCGGCTCGCCGGGGAGCGGCCAGAGCGCGTCGCCGACATCGTGCAGGAGGTCCTGCTCGATCTGCTCACCCGGCCCGAGGTCCTGGCCCGCGCCGCGCCAGGCGAAGGCAGCCGCTTCCGCTATTACCTCATGGACCTGGCCTGGAGCTCGGCGCGCAACGCCCTGCGCCGCGCGCGCACCCACGATCGCGGCGGCGCGGCGATGACCACCGATCTGCCCGCCCCGGAACATGCCCTGATGGACCGGGTGTGGGCAACGAGCGTGATCCAGGCTGCCTTTGACACGGTGCGGGCTCAGGCCGCCGCAGGCGCCCTTGATCCCGAGGCGCTCGCGATCATGACCGAAAACTTGGTGGAAGGCCGTGGCCTGCGCGACATCGCCAGCGAGCGCGGATGGTCGCTCGCCACCTGTCAGCGGCGCTGCGCCACCGCGCGCTGCGCGCTGCAGGAGGCGATGTGCGAACGCCTGCGCCTGGCGGGCGAACTCGGCACCGACGAAGACCCTGCCGCCGCCTGTGCGTTGCTGCTTCGCGCCGCAGCGCAGGGGTGAAGGCAACGCGGCCGACTCCCTATTCCCTGGGGCCGATCCAACCAACAATTCACCTCTCATGACTACCGCCAGCCCGCTTCACCTCATCGATACCGCCCTCGCCACCCACGGTGACGACATCGCCATCAGCTTTTCCGGCGCCGAGGACGTGGTGCTGCTCGAGTACGCGCGCCAAACCGGCCGACGTTTCCGCGTGTTCAGCCTCGATACCGGGCGGCTGCATCCCGAGACCTACCGCTATCTCGCCGCGGTTGAACAACACTTCTCGCTACGCATTGAATACTGCTTTCCCGAAGCACCTGCAGTCGAGGCCCTGGTGCGCGCCAAGGGCCTGTTCTCGTTCCTCACCGACGGCCACCAGGAATGCTGCGCGATCCGCAAGGTCGCCCCCCTGCGCCGCCACCTGGCCACGCTCAGCGCCTGGATCACCGGGCAGCGCAAGGACCAGAGCACCACGCGTGCGATCGTGCCCACGACCCAGCCTGACCCGGCCTTCACCGGCAAAGGCGGCGGTACCCTGACCAAGTACAACCCCTTGGCTGAAGTCTCCTCCGAAGACGTGTGGCTGATGATCCGCTCCTTGGGGCTGCCCTTCAACGAACTGCACGCCCGCGGCTTCGTCTCCATCGGTTGCGAGCCCTGCACCCGCCCGGTCCTGCCCAACCAGCACGAGCGTGAAGGCCGCTGGTGGTGGGAGGAAGCGACCCACAAGGAATGCGGACTGCACCAGGGCAACCTCCGCACCTGAAACGGATACAGGCCTGGGATTGCGCGGACATAGCCGCAGCAAAACATGGTGCGTCCGGCCTGCGGCCGGGGGCCGTGCCAGCTGTGCGGTTCGATGGCTTCATGCGTCGCACCGCCCCGCAGGCACTCCGTATCCGTTGCCATGAACCTACCTGTGGCAATTGGTGGGTGGTGGTTGGGGGACAACACCATCACAACGCATGGCAATGCAGTCGCCAACCACCAACCACGTTTCGGAATGAATGAAAAATTCCGCGTTCCGCGTTTCGCAATCCGCGTTATGAAAGAATCATGGAATCCTGGTCAATTCACGTCGCCAAGGAGTACCTGAAGTTCTCCTGCGCCCATTTCCTGATTTTTCCCGACGGCTCAAAGGAGCGTCTGCACGGCCACAACTATCAGGTCGTGTGCGACATTGCTGGCGAACTATCACAATTCGGGCTGGTGATCGACTTCAAGATGGTGAAGCCGGTCATTCGGAGGCTGTGCGACCGTCTTGATGAGCACTGGCTCATCCCCGGTGAGCATCCGACCCTGCTTTACCGCCACCGCGACGATGGTCACACCGAGGTCGAATACCGCGACTTCCGCTACTTGGCGCCGACTGACGAAATCATCGTCTTGCCGATCAACAACACCTCGGCCGAAAACTTCGCCGCTTGGATCGGTCGCTCGCTCTATTCCGAAATGAAAGAGACCTTCGGCCCGCTCAGCGTCCGTCATCTGCGTGTCGAGGTCAGCGAGACCAGCGGCCAAGCCGGGGTCTATACCTATGCCGATTGATCACGCCTACACCACGGCGTAACGAGAAGCCGGCGGGGGAGCAGAAGCGCCGGGTGATCAGGTCATGCTTATCCCTGCCGACCCGGGCCGCATGTTCTGCCAAGGTGGCGCAGGTGGTGACGAGCAGAGGCACGGCCCGGGTGTGTTCGTGGGAGTTTTCGACGGCGAGCCGGCTTATTTGTTTCCACAGGATGGATCGGCAACCCGCACCGGTCAGGTTCATCGATGAATCACCCAGCGATAACCAGGATAATCATCGATAACCCTGAAAAACGTGGTTGGTGGTTAGTGGTTGGTGGTTGGGGACTGCATCACAGCGCGTTGCGACCCTGTTTCCAAGCACCGACTGGGTGATCCGA
>JBILDK010000335.1:0-3716 GCA_044352625.1 Planctomycetota bacterium | reverse complement strand
CCTACACCAAGTACTTGGCCCACGACGACCGCAGCACCCGCTCGCTGTTCGGTGATGCGGCCTGCGCCACGCTGATCGAGGCCGACGCCCGCGGCGGCGTCATTGGCGCCGTGGTGTACGGGACCGATGGCGCCGGTGGCGGCAACCTCATCGCCCAGCAGGGCGGTCATCGCTGCCCCGGTACGCCGGTGATGTACATGAACGGGCCCGAGATCTTCAATTTCACCCTGCGCGCGGTGCCGGCCTGCATGCGTCGACTGTGCGAGCAGTCGGGCGTGGCCCAGGCCGACATCGACCTGTTCGTGTTCCACCAGGCGAACCAGTACATGCTGGAGCACCTGCGCAAGAAGCTCGGCATCCCGGCGGAGCGCTTCGCCATCCACATGAGCGAGACCGGCAACACCGGCAGCGCCACCATCCCGCTGGTGCTCGAACACCTCGCCGCCGAAGGCCGGCTGTTGCCCGGCATGCGCGTGTGCACGGTGGGCTTCGGCGTGGGCTATTCCTGGGGCGCAGCCCTGCTCACCTGGCGCTAGGCTGACGACCGGACGACCGGACGACCGGACGACCGGACCCGCACATGCTGTTCACCGAACCAGCCTTCCTCTTCTTTCTGCTGCCGCTGCTGTGCGCGGTGCATTGGCTGTTGCCGCTTTCCGGCAAGAACATCCTCCTGCTGTTGACTGGCCTCGGCTTCTACTGGTGGGGCGAAAAGCTGTTCATGGTCATGGTCGTATCGATCATGATGAACTGGTTGTTCGGCCTGGGCGTCGGCGCCGATCCGGCGCGGGTGCGCCTGCGGCGTTGGTGCCTGGGACTCGGCATCGCCGCCAACCTGACCCTTATCGGCATCTACAAGTACGCCGATTTCGCCATGGATTCGCTCAACGCCATGCTGGGTTGGACCGGGATGGCGCCGCTCTTCGATCCGGCGCGCACGCGCATCCACCTGCCCATCGGCATCAGCTTCTTCACCTTCCAGGGCATCTCGTACCTGCTTGACGTGTACTGGGGCATCTCGAAGCGCGCCAAGAGCCCGGTGCTGGTGGGCATCTACATCTCGCTGTTTCCGCACATGATCGCCGGGCCGATCGTGAAATACAAGGAGATCGCCAAGCAGTTCGTCGCCCGCACCTTCTGCTGGGAGGATGTCCACCAGGGCCTGGCCCGGTTCGTGATCGGCCTGGGCAAGAAGGTCATCATCGCCAACGGCCTGGCGCGACTGCCGGACCTCGTGTTCGCCGCCGATCCGGCGCACCTCTCGACCGGTGCTGCGTGGTTCGGCCTGGTGTGCTACGCCCTCCAGCTGTATTTCGATTTCAGCGGCTACAGCGACATGGCCATCGGCTTGGCGCGGATGTTCGGCTTCCGCATCCCCGAAAACTTCAACTACCCCTTCGCGGCGCGCTCGGTCACCGATATCTGGGCGCGCTGGCACATGACCCTGTCCACCTGGCTGCGCGACTACGTCTATTTTCCGCTCTGCGGCAAACGACCCACTGCGGCGCGGCAGTCCACCGCCCTGTTCATCGTGTTCATGATCTGCGGGCTGTGGCATGGAGCGAGTTGGAACTTCGTGCTGTGGGGGGCCTACAATGGCGGCGTGCTGGTGGCCGAACGCGGCCGCTTCGGAGCGTGGCAGAAGACCTGGGCCGCACCCCTGCGCTGGATCTATGCCATGCTGTTCTGGCTGCTGGCCTGCGTGCTGTTCCGCACCCTCGACCTGGGTCACGCCGGCAGCTTCCTGGCGGCCCTCGCCGGCCAGGGCAGCGGACTCGGAGTGGCCGACGTGGCCGACCGCCACGCGTTGCTCATGCTGCCGGTGGCACTGCTCGCCGCCGCACCTCTCGCGCCGTGGCTGGCGCGGCGCCGGGCGGCGGCGATTGCCGCCTCACCCGCCTGCGCCTGGCGCTGGGAAGCCGCCCTGTCCCTCTGGCTCGCTGCGGTATTCACCGTGGCCCTCCTGCTGTGCATGGCTGGCGCGTACAATCCCTTCCTCTATTTCCAGTTCTAAGCCATGCGCCTCCGCCCGATCTGGTTCCTGAGTGCCTTCGTGGCAGCGGCCCTGGCCATCCCCGCGTGGCCGTTGTGGCGCCACCTCACCGTCTCCACCGCTCAGTCCCAGCTGAATTGGCGCAGCAAGCCCGAACTACGCACCGCCATGGGCGACCATTTCGCTGGGCGCGATACGATCGCCGCTGCCAATGCTCACTTTGCCACCGCGACCTTGGGCGTGTCGCTCTTCCCCCAGGTCGCAGTAGGGCGCACCGGCTGGTTGTTTTTTATACCCAACGAAATGGACGCGGTGCGCGCGTGGCCGCCGCCATCACCCCAGCGGCTGGCGGCGATCCGGGCCTGGTTCGATGGCAACCGCGCCCACGCCGAGGCCCACGGTGCGCGCTACCTGGTCGCGATCCTGCCCTGCAAGGCCTCGACCTATCCCGACGAGTTGCCGACGTGGTGCGTGCCGGCCAAGCAATCGGTGACGGATCTGGTGCTGGCCGATCTGCGCGCCCATCTGCCCGGGCTGGAGGTCCTCGACCTGCGCCCGGCGGTGCTGGCAGCACGACTCGCGGTCGAGGCCGATCCCGCCGCCCCGGTACGTCGGGTGTTCCAACAATTCGACACCCACTGGAACGACTTGGGGGCGCTGGCCGCTGCCAACGGTTTGCTTGGCTACTTGGCCGCGACCTATCCCGCGATCCGGCCGCCGCAGCTGACCGACTACCGCATCACGGTCGAAACCCACGCCACCGGCGATCTGGCGCGGCTGCTCGGCCTGCCCGGCGCCAAGCCCGAGGACCTGCCGCAGTTGGTTCACGCCGATGGCACGCCGCTCAACCGCTATCCCGAAGATCGCATCGGCCCAGGCACGCTCCTCGGCAACCCTCAGGGCGAGGCGGGACTGCCTCGGGCGTTGCTGCTGCGCGATAGCTTTGCCCAGCGCCAGCTGCCGTTTTTGGCACCATCGTTCAGCGAGCTGCATTGCGTGTGGATTCCCGGGCATCCCTACGGAGCGGCCCAGGTCGAGGCGGTGCGTCCCCAGATGGTGATCCATCAGCTCAACGAGCGCCAGTTCACCGACCGGGCGTTTCTGTTGCAACTCGCAGAGACGCTGGGCGATCGTCAGGACCGCGGCAGCAGCAGATCCAAATAACGGGCGACGATAAGATGGACCACCACCTGCGGTCGCAATGTGGCCAATTCGTCCTGATCAAACCCGTGGGACCACACGAATTCGCTGCGCGGATGGCCGAGCGCCAACCATGCCACCGCCTCATGGGCTCCGAATGAATCATGGAGCACGACCAGGGTGCCGGCAGTCGCGGGGGCAGCGAGATCCGCGTAGGTACGGCGCAAATAGGCCTGGTCCCAACTCGCGACCAGGCCGCCAACCGTGAGGTCATGGCCGAAGGGGGACACATATGTCGGTTCCGGCGGCTTCGACGGAGCAATGGTGCTGAGCTCGCCTGGGGTGGGGTAGGTCGAGCCGTCTCGCGCCAGGAGCGTTGCCAGATCCCCGTCCCGGCCGCCCGGGGCCGTGGTTGCCGTGCTCCAGCCCCGTGGATCGAGACGCAGTGGGCCGTTTTCCAGGCGGGCGCGGATGGCAGCGCACGCCACCGCTGCGCCCCACGTCGTCCAATGCGAATCCTGGCGCAGGAACACCGGCAGGTCGGGATGCGCCGCGCGCGCCTCGATCAACGCTGGACGGAGGT
>JBILDK010000039.1:0-12286 GCA_044352625.1 Planctomycetota bacterium | reverse complement strand
CTTCAATGGCCTCAAGTTTGCGGTCCAACCGCGAGGGCCAGTTCCGTGCCCACCATACGGAATCCAGCGCTGGCGGCGGATCCTGACGGAAGACGAGTTGGGTGGTCATGCGCGACGCTCCGCCACCACCAGAGTCATGTCGTCATGTTGGCGGTGGTCGCCAAGATGAGCTTCGACGGCGGCAATGATCGCATCGCGCACCGCGGCGGCACCTTGGGGCGCGGCGCTGCTGATCGCTGCCTGCACCGCCTTCATGCCGAACTGGGCGAAATCCGGCGGCGCCTGGGCTTCGAAAATGCCATCGGTGAGTAACACCACCAAATCTCCCGGTGCCAAGGGTGCGGCGCTAGCCGCCGTGTATTCGAGCCCGGGAAGCATGCCCAGCACGATACCTTCGGCGGGAATGGATTCGAAGCCGCTTGCGCGACGCCACACCAGTGTTGGTTCATGGCCGGCATTGACCGCCAGCACGCTGCCGTCCCTGCCCAATCGGGCGAGGGCGAAGGTCATGAAGACCTCATCGTTGAAATCGGGCTCAAGCAGATCATTGAGCCGGGCGAGCAGCCGCGCCGGATCGGCTTCGAGCGGATGTAGGGCGCGCACAAAGGCGCGGGCGGTGGACATCATCAACGCCGCACCGATACCGTGGCCGGTGATGTCGCCTACCAGAATATCGCAACCGCCGTCGGGTCGTGGCAGGGCGTCCCAGTAGTCACCGCCAGTTTCATCGCAGGAACGGCAGAATGCCGCCAGCCGCCACCCAGCCAACTCCGGGGGGTGCTGCGGCAGGAGCATCGCCTGGATATCGCGTGCCACTTCCAGATCGCGGGCCATGCGCTGGCGTTCGGCTTCGGCCTGGGCGAGCACCGCGTTATCGATGGCCACCGCAGCCTGGCTACCCAGGGCCGAAAGCACATCCGCATCATGCGCGTCGAAGGCTTGGCCATCGTTGCGGTTGAGCACCTGGAGCACGGCCACGATCGCATCCGTATGGTTGCGTAGCGGGAGAGCGAGGATGCTGCGCGTGCGATAGCCGCTGCGCTGGTCACTGCCCCGGTCGAAGCGTTCATCCGCATAGGCCTCGGAAATATTGATCGTTTCGCCGCTGGTGGCCACCGCGCCGGCGATGCCCTTGCCCAGGGGCAGGCGGATCTCACCGCTGCCTTGGGCGCGGCGCGTCCACAGCTCGCCCTTGGCGCGGTCAACCACAAACAGGCTGGCACGGTCGGCGCGAGCCAGGGCGCAGGCGGCGACGATGATACGATCAAGCAGCCGGTCGAGATCGCGTTCGGCTCCAATGGCACGAGCCGACTCGATGATCGTACGCAGGTCCGTCAGCAATCGGCCGTGGTCCATGGTGCGACGATAAGCGAAGACACTGCGAAAGAAACCCGCCCGACCTTGTGGGCCGGGCGGGTGTTTTGCCTGCGAATCAGGATCCGATCAACGGATGGGTGCCACCGGGGCGGGTTCACCGAACGCCGGATAGGGCGTAGCAAAGTCGCTGGCGGGCGGCGGGGTCATGCCGCCGGTACCTGAAAATGGAGCCGGCTGAACCGGATTCGCAGGAGCACCGAAGGGCTGGCTTGTCGCGGTTGGTGCACCAAACGGCTGACTGGTCGGCGCAGGGGCGCCGAAAGGCTGCACGGCAGGTGGAACCGGGCCGAAGGGCTCAGTGATAGGACTGGTGGCAGGCAGGACCGGTAGCAGAGGGGCGGCTTCCGTGGCATCAGCCTTGATCGGGAGATTGATCGCCTGACCGGCGCGCAATCCCTTGGGATTGATACCAGGATTGGCGTCGAGCAGTTCCTTCCAACGTTTCTCATCGCCAAGCTGGGTACGGGCGATGTTACGGATGGTGTCGCCTGCCTTGATCGTATAAGTGCCCGCACGTGCGTTTGTAGCTTGCGCGGTGCTGGATCCGACGTCTGGAATTACAATTTTTTGGCCGATCTTGAGGTTCTCGGGGCTGGACCCTGGGTTGGCCTTGGCAATTTCCTTCCACTTTTGGGTCGTGCCGAAGTACTTCTTGCTGATGTCGGCCAGGGTTTCGCCCTTGGCCACGACATGGGTCTTTCCGGCCGTGGGTTCAGTTCCGCCCAGGGCGGTGGCGGACGTGACTGGCTCTCCGGGCAGGCGCAGGGTTTGGCCAACCTTGAGATCAGCGGTGTTCACACCGGCATTCAGTGTCTCGATTTCTTTCCAGCGCGCTCCATTGCCCAATTCCTTACGCGCAATGCTGTACAACGAGTCGTTGCGTCTCACGGTATAGGTGCGTTCACCGGGTTTGACCTCTGGTGCCGGTCCGGTGGTCGGGTCAACCTTGGGTTCGACCGGGATCACCAGTTTCTGACCAACCTTGATGGTGCGCGGGTCGAGGCCAGGGTTGGCTTCAACGATCTTCTTCCACTGTTTAGAGGTTTTGAAGTAGGTCAGGCTGATATCACCCAAGGTTTCGCCTGCCTTGACCACGTGCTCAACCGGAGCGGAAGCGACCGGGGTCGGCTCCACGACTGGGGGCAGCAGCGGCGGATTGAGGTTGGTGCTCTGACCAAAACCTGGGAGCGGCGGATTATCCGCACCAGGGCCGGCGAGTGGGTTTGGCCCATTGCCCGAAACTGGCAGGTTTGACAAAGTCCCGCTGGGCCCAAAGCCGCTGCCAGTGGCCGGGCCGAAACCGTTATCGCCACCCAGGGGACCCGGTCCGAAGGTTTCAGGACCGGCATTGAGCTGGGTTTCGGTAACACTGGGAACAGGATCAGATTCCTTGCTCTTGGGGGCGAGAACCGCCACCACCACCAGCATTACGCATCCCAGGGCGATAGCCCCGGCCCACATCACGTCTTTGGACATGGTACTCCTTTGCATGGACAGCCTGCGTCCCAGGGTCGGGGGCAGGAGGGCTTGGTTCTAGGGATGAAGCCCTAAAACACAACCACCCCCCAACGACGCCCGTACCCTGATGCCTACCCTCCGCCGCCTTGCTGACCTCACTGCCGATGGCCCGACCCAGATGTCCTGGGACGAGGCGTTGCTGGAATGCGCCGCCGAAACCACGGTCCGGCTGTACGACTGGAACGTGCCCACCGTGTCCCTGGGCTGCTTTCAGGACCACGACGCGATCCGCGCCCGGCTGCCAGAGGGTCTGCCCCTGGTGCGGCGCATCACCGGCGGCGGGGCCATCTGGCACGAGCACGAGGTGACCTTCTCGCTAGTGGGTGAACTCGGAACGGACGGTCTTCCTGAACGCACGGCTGAACTGTATCCGCTGTTGCATGGAGCGGTCCGTGCTGCCCTCGCCGCCCGGGGTGCGACCCTTGAGGCCCAGCCCACCGCCCTGGGCGACCGCCGCTATCAGCAGGAACCGCGCTGCTTCGCCAGCCCGGCAGTGGATGACCTGGTGCTCGGCGGGGGCAAGGTGCTGGGCAGCGCCGCCCGCGCCCGTGGACGTCGGCTGCTCATCCACGGCAGTCTCAAACTTGCCAGCAACCCCTGGGACGGTCCTCAGGTGGTGGGATGTGGCCTTGATGCGGCGCAGGCCGCCGCCGCTGTGCTCGACGGGCTCACGGCGGTGGTCGGCCGCAGCCTGGGCCCAGCCCAGGCGCCGCACCCGGACGAGACCACCCGGATGCACGAACTGCGCGCCGTCCGCTATGGCGATGAACGTTGGGTACGCCGGCGCGAGGGCCTACGGCCGTGAGCTGCTACCCCACCACGCACTGATCGGCGAAGATCTGCCCGGCGGTGAGGGCCGCCGGGCGGCCGTTGCCGCTGTGGCCGGTGCCGCCGAAGGGCAGGTCGCTGCGCGCCCCGGCAGTATTGCGGTTGTGGACCACCAGGCCGTAGGGCAGGCGCGCCGCCAGGGCCAGGAAGCGGTCGCGGTCGGCAGTCCATACGGCAGCGGCGAGGCGGTGGGGGTTGGCGCGCATAAGGTGGATTGCCCGGGCCTCGTCGGTGTAGGGCAGGACCACCAGGCCCGGGCCGAAGTGCTCGTCGCGCAGCAATGTGTGGGCGCCGTCATCCGCCAGGGCGAGGAACGGGGGGCAGAAGGCACTCGAGGCAGGCTGAAGCCTGCGCTCCCGGGGGGCGCCCCACACCTGCCACGTCGCCGGGGCCGTGGCCCAGGCGGCGGCGAAGCGTTCGGCGGCGGATGCGTCGATCAGCGGTCCCATGGGCCCGGCCGGCGTGCCGTCCGGCAGCCAGCGTTGGCGTTCGGCGGCGAGGCGCTCCATGAGTTCGGCGCAGCGTGTCGCCGGCACATGCACCACGCGAGTCGCGGTGCAGCGCTGGCCAGCCAGGCGCCAAGCACCGTCCGCCAGGGCTGGAACGGCGCGTGCGAAGTCGGCATCGGCGCACAGCAGCGCGTGGTTGACCCCACCGAGTTCGAGCGCGAGGACCAATTCAGGTCTGCCCGCAAGCTGGCGCGACAGGGCTTCGCCCATGCCGCGCGAACCCACCGCCGCTACCGTCGCTGTGCCCGGAGCCGCGATCAGTGCACGGGCGGTATCGGCGCCACCCTGCACCACCGCGCACCACGCGTCGAGCCCGGCCTCGGCCAGGCACGAGGCGTAGAACGCGCCGCAGGCCGGGGTGCGCTCGCTGGGTTTAGCCACCACCGGACAGCCCACTGCCAAGGCCGGGGCCACCAGGCCATGCAGCAGGTGCAGCGGGAAATTGAACGGGCCGAGGATCACCGCGACGCCGCGTGCACGCCAAACCACGCCCTGGACCGTGGCCGGTGGCGTCAGCGGGGTCAGGGCCAGGCCCTGGTCCAGGGTGATGGCGATCTTGCGCGGCAGGAGGTCGGCTTCAGCGGCGGCGTCGGCGGTGGTTTTGCCCGCTTCGCGCACCAGCAGGTCCACGGCCTCGGCGCGGCGCTGCACCAGGATGTCCGCCAGCCGGAGCAGGCCAGCGTGCAGCGTGGCAGGATCAGGGGGCGCGGCGGCGAAGGCCGTCGCCAGCCGCGCCACCACCGCCGCCGGATCCAGATCAGCGGGCTCCGACCACACCAACGACGCATCCCAGGGCGAGCTGCCCATGCGCTCACGTCCCTGGCGGGGGCGCGATCAGGTAACGCCTTACCGCAGCGAAGGCCCGCGCTAGGTCGCGGCCCGAACGCAGGACATTGCACGCCTCGGCCACCTGAGGATCGCCGGTCGCGGCGGCGAGGTCGGCCAGAAACCGGATGAGGCTGCGTGAACCGTGGACAGAATCCTCGACGAAGGACATCAGGCGGAAGATGTTGAAGCGCTTGTCCGGGCTCATGGCCAGCAGCTGGCCAGGCATGCGCGCCGCCGAGCGCACCGGCGCCAGCGACGGACTATAGGTCTTGGCGATGAGTTCGAGGGAGGACAGGTGGCGGTCATCGCCGACTCCGTCCAGATCGGGCCACTCGGCCACATGCGCAAGGCATTCAAGGATCCGGCGCATGCCGTTATCGCTTTGCGCGAGCTGGGCGAACTCTTCGTGGTGGTCGGTGAGCCACTGACGCGCCTGGGCGTCGAGGATCTTCATCGACTTGACGAACTGTTTAAAGCGCTGGAATTCGCGCCAATCGTTGAGCAAGAACAGGTCGCGGGCCATGAGCAAATCCAGCGTCGCCGCGCCGGGCTGGTTGGCCGGGGTGCGTCTCAGCCGCGACATCCAGGCCAGGATCTTGTCACCCTTTCCGTAACTCGGCTTGAGCGACACTTGGTTGTCAAACACGTAGCTGCGTTCGAGGTGGATGACCTCGGGGACCTCCTCCACGCGAAATAGGAACATGGGTTCGCTCAGGGTCGGGTGCAGCACGTTCTGCACCGGCCCAACAAGGGTCAGCAGGTTGTCGGCCAAGCCGAAACGGGTGACGATCGTTTCATCGAGCGAGATTCCATGGCTCATGGCACCGGGATCCCGGTCCACGTCGCCAGCTCGGCCAGGGCCGCGGCGGATTCCTGGGTCAGAGCCGGATCGGCAAGATCCTCCAGCGCGAGCTTGGCGCGGTAATGGCGGTCGACCCAGGCTTCGAGCCAGGCGAGGCGGGCCTCGTCCAGGCGCAGGCCCGGGGCAAGGTACTCGATCCCAATCGGCAGACGCAGGCGCAGGCAAGCTGGCCCGCCCCCATTCATCATGCTTTCGCGCACCGGCACCGTCACCGCACGGTCAATGAAACTGTCAGCCTTGAGCCGCTCGATCACCCGCGCACCGTCGCCGCTGGCGCATTCCTCGGGCGCCACCAGCACCCAGCCCTCGGCGGTCTTGAGCAGTTGGCTGTTGAACAGGTAGCAGCGCACCGCCTCGGCCAGGGGCAGATCGCGGGTGCCAATCACTGCCACGCGGAGCCGGCCGCAGCGCCGGTCGAGTTCGGTGAAGGCCTCGCGCTGCTCGACCCAGGCGGCTTCGTGGATGAGAATGCGGTCGCCAGCCCCGACCATCAGCACGTCGTTGTGGAAGGCCCCGCCATCCACCGCCAGGGGATGCTGGCGCACATGCAGCACATTCTTGGGGGCCAGGCCCAAAGCTCGCGCCACCGCCGCCGATCCACTGCGCGTCTGTCGCGCAGGGTGCTTCTTGGGCAACTGGCCCGGGGGGATACCCTCGGCCCGGCCATGGACGAGGATGTGGCACGAGCCACGCGATCCGACCGCCAGATGATGGTTGGCGGCGCCCTCGTCCCCCAGGTCGGGATGGGCCGGCACCGGAGCGATCACCGCCACCGGCGAACCAGCGAAAGCGGCGCGCAGCTGGGCAAGGCGGGGCGCGGATTCGAGCATCCGGTGAGGCATCGCGGCGAGGTTGGCAACCACGATCCGGACCTCGCCCTCGATGGTGGCGACGGTAGCGCAGTTGGCGGTCCAGCAGGCCGCAGAAGAAGCGGCCGCAGCGAGCAGCGGTGCGGCTTCGCGCGCCGCCGTGCCCAGCACCTCGGCGTCATCGCCGGCAAAGCCGCAGGCGCGCAAAAAACCAACATCGGGCCGCGCCAACGGCGGCAGGAAGCCCACCGGCGCGCCCAAACCAGCCACCACGCGCATCAGGCCCAACACCTGCCGGGCCGCCGCCCGCGGCGCTGCGACAATGCCTTTGGCGCCCTTGCTGGCGGTGTTGCCAGGACTCAAGCCGCCAAAGGAATGGGTGGGTCCAGGAAGGCCATGAAGCAGGAGATCCATGCCATGACATACCCTGGAAACCTGCCTGGCGAAAGGGGCAACGCAGTGTCGCGTCAGCCCAGGCCGATCTTCTCCAGGTCATCCTCGTCGTAGCCCAGGTAGTGGCCGAACTCGTGGAACAACGTGGTGCGGACCTCGGCAGTGAAGGCCCGGGCGTCGCCGACGCTGTGCTCGTGGGCGCGTTTCCACAGGTGGATGCGTGGGCTGAGTTCGCCCGGGGCGGCTTCCTCGCCCTTGGCCGGGCCGCTGAACAAGCCGAGCAGCTCCGGCTCGTCGATCCCGTCGAGCTGCCACGGCTCGGCGTAGTCCCCGAGTTCGATGGACAGTTCGGCAAAGGCCGGGCGCAGGCCCACCGGAATGGCGGCGCTGGCTGCATCGACTGCGCGTTGAAAGGTGCGCCAGTGGCAGCGGAACGGCATGCCCACCGGCTCGTCCGGGGCGCGGGCGGCGCGGCGGAAGGCATTGTCCGCGCCCATCAGGTCCCCCAGGCGTTCGCGCAGGCAGCCGGCCCAGAACCACGCCTCGCCGTGGCGTGGGTGGTGCTTCACCAGATTGCCGGCGGCGGTGAGCATCGCCGCCTGGTCGTTGCGACGATAGGCCGTCCAGGCGGTGGCGAGATGGCGCTGGGGGTTGGTCATGGGGCCGCGGTGGGTTGTGGTTGGTGGTTGGTGGGTGGGTTGGCCAGCGCAAGCGCGCGATCGAGCAGGTCCGGGGCGTCGCCCGGCAGCCAGTGGATGTCGTTCCAGCGGCGGTACCAGGTGAGCTGGTGCTTGGCGAGGTGGCGGGTGGCGATGGTCACCAGCGCGCGGGCGTGGGCCAGGTCGTGGGCGCCGGCGAGGTGCGCGAGGACCTCTTTATAGCCGACCCCGGCGGCGGCCTCGGGACACAGGTGTCCGCGCAGCGCACGGACCTCGTCCACCAGGCCGGCGGCGAACATCGCGGCTACGCGCTGGTCGATGCGGCGGTGCAGCACCGGCTTGTCCCAATGCAATCCGATGAGGGTGGCGCGGTAGTCGGTGCGGCGCACGCCATCGGTGGTGTGGAAGCTGCTGTAGGGCCGCCCGGCGAGCTGGCAGACCTCCAGCGCGCGCACCACCCGCTGCCGATCGTTGGGATGGCGCTGGCCGGCATAGACCGGATCGAGGCGGGTCAGTTCGGCAAAGAGCACAGCGGGGCCCTCGGCCGTCCAGCGGGCTTCCAGCGCGGCGCGCACCGCCTCATCCCGCGGCGGCCCGGCGCTCAGGCCCTCGACCAGGGCCTTGGTGTAGAGCGGACTGCCCCCGGCCACCACCACCCGGCGGCTGCGGGCGTGGATGTCGGCGATGGCGGTTTCGGCCTGGGCCAGCCAGCGCGCGAGGTCGCTGCGTTCATCCGGGTCGGTGGTGTCGATCAGATGGTGCGGCACCCGGGCGCGCTCTGCCGGGGTGGGCTTGGCGGTGCCGATGTCCAGTCCGCGATACACCGCCAACGCATCGGCACTGACCACTTCGCCACCGAGGCGCTCGGCCAGGTCCATCGCCAGCGCCGACTTGCCGGCGGCGGTGGGTCCGAGGACGAGCAGCAGCGGGATGGCCGGTGCGGTCACTCAGCGGGCCCGCTTGTAAAAGGGCATTGCCACCACTGTCGCGGCCATCTGGACACCGCGCAGATCCACGGTCAACGCCGTGCCCAGCGCAGCGTGGGCGGCCGGGACGTAGGCCATGCCCAGGGCGTAGCCGAGGGTCGGTGACAACGTGCCGCTGGTGATCGCGCCTACCGCCACGCCGTTGGCCAGGACCGCGTAGCCCTGGCGCGGGACGCGCTTTTCAGCCATGCGCAGGCCCACCATGCGACGTTCGGGACCGCTGGCGAGCTGGGCCAGGCAGCGTTCCGCGCCGATGAAACCGCCGGCGGGATTCACTGCCCAGCCCAGACCCGCCTCGACCGGGGTCGCGCTGCGGTCCAGCTCATGGCCGTAGAGCGGCATGGCGGCTTCCATGCGCAAGGTGTCGCGGCAGCCCAGGCCGCAGGGGGCGCAGCCGGCGGCGAGCACGGCCGACCACAGGGCGGCGGCGTGGGCGGCGGGGACCTCCAGCTCGGCCCCGTCCTCGCCGGTGTAGCCGGTGCGCGAGACACGCACGGGGATGCCGTTCCAGCTCTGGTCAGCCACGCCATAGGGCTTGAGGTCGCGGCCATCCAGGCCCAGCGCGGCGAGGCCGGCGAGGGCCTGGGGGCCTTGAACCGCGATCATCGCCAGCGCGGCGGACTCGTCGGTCAAGGTGGTGCCGGCGCTCAGCGCAGCGCGCCACAGGCTCAGGATCTTGGGCAGATTGCCCGCATTCACCACCACGCGGAAGGCGTCAGCCGACAGGCGCAGTACCAGCAGGTCGTCCTCCACCGTGCCGTCGGCGGCCAGGGTCAGGCCGTAGCGTCCGCGGCCCGGGGCCAGGTCCGAGACCTTGCGGCACACCATGCGGTCGAGCCACGCGCCTGCGCCGGGGCCGCTGACCAGCAGGCGGCCCATGTGGCTGACATCGAAGGCGCCCCAGGTGCTGCGTACCGCCTGGTGCTCGGCCTGGATGCCGGTGAACTGCACCGCCATGTCCCAGCCGGCAAAATCCACCAGCTTGCCGCCGGAGGAGCGGGCCGCGTCGTAAAGGGGGGTGCGTGCAGCCATGGGGTCACCTCAAGGTGGGTTGCGACAAAATGATTGCTGGGGCGTAGGAGTGTCATGAAGTGTGCCCATCAGCAAGGAGTGCCTGTGGAACTTTTCGGACAACGTGGAACGCGGAACGCGGAACGCGGAACTATCGGACGAATCCTGGTGGCCGCGCTGCTCGCCGGCTGGCTGGGGGCCGCCGATTCCGAGGTATTGAACCAGGCCAACGCCCTGACCGCCGCCGGCGACCGGGCCGGGGCCATCGCGCTGCTCGAACCCTATGTCGCCGCCCATCCCGAGGACGAGGTCGCTCGTCGCACGCTGTTGGCAGCGCGCATCAACCGCGCCGAGGACGAGGTCCGCGCGGTGCTCTCGGAACAGGCCGGCAACCGCAACCTGTTGGAAGTCGACAAGGACTACGCCGAGGCCAAGGCCCGCGCCGACACCGACGTGGCGCGACGGCTTGAGGTGGCCGAGATGTTCCTCAGCCAGGAACGCTTTCCCGAGGCTGCCGGGGTGTGCAACGCCATCCTCCGCGACCATCCCCATGATCGTGGCGCCATGCTGCTCAAGTACCAGATCCTCGACCGGCTGGTGAAGCGCGAACGCGCCGCGCTGCTCAAGGAGCAGGACTACCGCTTCGGCGAGGGCATCAACGACGCCATCGAGGACGCTGCCTTCCCGCGCGAGAAGCCCCGGGCTAAACGCCAGGTGTTCATCTTCGACGAGGACCTCGACCAATTGGAACAGCAGCGCGTGCGCAACCGCCTGCAGGAGCGCATCAGTCTGGACCTGAAGGGTACCGAGGCGCGCCCCGTGCTCGAACAGCTCTTCGCCGTGGCCGGCATCAACTACGTGCTGCTCGACGAGTCCCTCGACGACAAGAAGCTCACCGTCAAACTGACCGAAGAGACCATCGAGACTGCCCTCGACGCCCTGGCGCGCATGGTCAAGCTGCGCTTCAACTACGCCCGCGGCACGGTGTTCGTCAGCGGCGAGGACGATGGCGTGCTGGTCACCCAGATCATCCGCCTGCAATCCGGCCTGACCGATGTCGAGGCCAATGTCAGCGCCCAGAGCCAGCTCACCCAGGGGCCTGTCACCCAGAGCAATGGTGGGGCGCCCGGCGCTGGTGGCGGACCGATGGCCAGTCCATTCGGTCCGCCAGCGGGTGGAGGACCGGGCGGCGCGGGCGGCCCCGGCGCCCAGGGCGGCGCCAAGTCCGATTTGGAGCGATTCATCGAGAAGATCCCCGAGATCGTGGTCGGCTGGCCGGCCGAGGGTAAAATCTATATCGACCGAAAGTCCAATACCGTCTATGTCCGCGCCACGCCCCACGCCATCAGCGAGGTCCAGCGCCTGCTCCATGCCCTCGACTACAACAACGTTCAGGTGCTGATTGAGGCGCGGTTTGTTGAGGTGGCGGAAAGCGGCATGCGGCAGCTCGGCGTGTCGTGGCAGGGTCAGGTGACCGACAGCACCGGCAACGCCGTGGGCGTGGGCACCATCGGCACCGCGTTACAGCCTGCCGGCGTGATCGGCGCGGCGAATGGTGGCATGGTGGCGAGTGGCGTGGCGGAATTTGGCCGCACCGCGCTGGTGGCAACCTTGCGTGCACTTGAAGAAGAAGGTAAATCGAACAATCTTGCAGAGCCGAAAATCCTCACCATCAACAACAGTCGTGGCGTGATCGAGGTCACCAAAGAGATCAGCTACATTAGCGGCTACACCAACCAGGGCACTGGCCAAATCCCCGTGGTGGCTAATGGCGTCACCACCTACACCCAGCAGACCGCTTTGGTCCCCCAGTTCAGCAAAGACACCGAAGGCATCAGTCTGGTCATCACGCCGTCGGTGGCGCGCAACAGCGAGGTCATCACGCTGCGCCTGGAGCCCACGGTCAAGATCATGACCAAAGAGCCGGAGGAGATTGAATTCAACATCGCCGGCGGCACCGACGGCAATGGCGCGGTGACCAACAAGATCAGCCGCCCACCCGAATTCTCGAACCGCAAGCTGACCACCTCACTGCATGTGCAGAACGGCCAAACCGTGGCGCTTGGCGGCTTGACCGACCAGCGCAGCAGCGAAGGCAGCAAGGGCGTACCCTACATGAAGGACATCCCTTTCCTGGGGCAGCTGTTCCGTGAGGACACCAGCAAGAGCGACCGCCGCAACCTCATCATCCTGGTCACCGCCAACATCGTCGAGCCCAATGGCGCCAAGGTCGGCGACGAGCTGCAGCGCCTGCGCGACACCGCCCGGGTGGTGCTGCCGGACGGCATCCAGGGCCCGCTCGAGGCCGCTCCGCTCGCCCCCGAAGCCGTGCCCCAGTCGGTGCGCCCCGACATCGACCCTAATCCTAACCGCATCGACCAGAAGGGGCGGCGCCCGTGAGCATCCTGGGAGCGCGGCCGGCCCGGCCGCACCTGGGAGTGCGGCCGGCTCGGCCGCATCTGGGAGCGCGGCCGGCTCGGCCGCTCGCGAGGACAGCCTGCGGCCG
>JBILDK010000038.1:0-12322 GCA_044352625.1 Planctomycetota bacterium | reverse complement strand
GGCTAGCGGGCGCTACGTCGGCGATGCCGCCTGCGCGACCTGCCATCCCGGAGCGAGCACGGCGCATGGCGCAAGCCGCCACAGCACCAGCCTGCATGCGCTCCAGCGCACCCAACACGCCAACGATCCGGAATGCCTGCGCTGCCATGTCACCGGCCTGGGTCGCGATGACGGCCACGACCGCGCCCTGACCCGGCCGCACATGGCCCACGTCACCTGCGAGTCGTGCCACGGCCCGCGCAGCGAGCACGTCGCGGCGCGCAGCGCCGGACGCAGCGGACCGCCGGGCGAGCCGGTGACCCCGGCAAGCTGCGTGCGCTGCCACGATCCGGACAACAGTCCGGCCTTCGATTACGCCGCCTACTGGGGACGGATACGCCATGAATGACCTGCTGCGGGTGTTGCTCTGCGTCCTGGTATCCGTGGCCCTCTCGGCTGCCGAGGAGCTGTGGACCAGCGATCTCGACGCGGCCTTGAAAGGTCGTCAACCGGTGGTGATCCTGGTGAGTTCTGAGTCGTGTACCTGGTGCCAGGTTCTACGCGCCGATGCAACCCAGGACGATGGCCTGCGCCAAGCCCTCATGCGCACCACGCCGGTGGTGATTGACGGGCCATCCATGCCGGCTTTTTGCGCGCGGTTCGGCATCGAGGCCTTTCCTACCCTGGTGTTGGTCAATCGTCGCCGCGAGGTGGTGCGCATCCTGCGCGGCTACCTGCCACCGGGCGATCTCGCCGCCGCGATCCGCGTGCTGGTGCTGCGCGGCGACGAGGCGCAGAAGGATGCCCAGCGGCTTGATGCCCCGCCGACGTTGGCGGAGCTGTTGAAGGCCTCCGATCCGGCGGCGGCGGTGGCGGCGGCGCTTGATGCGGCGGATGCCGACGGGCGATTGGTGCTGCGCGCCGGGCTGGCGGCATCGCCTCCGGCCCGGGATCTGTTGTGGGCACTGCTCGACCATGAACGGCCCGGCGTGCGCACCGATGCGGCGGTGGCCCTCGCGGTCGCGATCGGTGATCCGCCGGACTACGATCCCCTGGCCCCAGCCGCCGAGCGCCGCGCCGCCATCGCCCGCTGGCGGCAGGCGGCGATGCCATGATGCGCAGACTGTTGCCGCTGTGCGCGCTGGCGATGCTCGCTGCTTCCGAGGTCGATCCGGCAGCGGCGTTGGATCTCGCGGCAGGGGATCCGGCGCTGACTGCCATGGCCCAGGCGTGCACGCCTGAGGCGTTGCGCGCCGCGTTGGGTGGCGAGGACGCGGCCCGACGCCGGGGCGCGGCGCGGTTGCTTGCCACCGGCATGGTGCCTGCGGCGGACCTGTTCGACCTGCTGCTCGCCTGCGGCGATGGCGAAGCGCGTCGCCTGGGCGCGGTCGGGTTGCTCGGCGCGGCGCTGCCGCCCGGCCGTTTGCTGGCTTTTGAGGACGCGACGGTGGTGGCGTGGCTGCTGACCCAGCACCCCGAACCGTGGAGCGATCCGGTGGTACGCACCCGCGTCAAAGCCTGGCTGGCTGATCCGACGACGTGCGCCGCTGCGGCGGGCCTGCTCATCGCTCGCGGCGAGGCTCGGGTGTGGGGCGCTGATCTGGTGACGGTCCTCGCGGCTCCGTCCGCACCAGACGCGGTGGTGGCGGCGGCCCATCGCACCCTCGAACACCTCACCGCGACCCAGCGCAACCGCGAGGTCTATGGCGCGCACCGCGACCTGCTGGCGGCGGATTGGCGCGATGTGCTCGCCGCCACCACCGAGGCTCCGGCCAAGGCCGATCCCGCGCTGCTAACGCTGGTGGCATCGCTGCCTGACGACGAGGCGGTGCGCGGACTGCTCGCCCACGGCCCGGCGGCCTTGCCAGCGGTCGAGGCGGCCATGGCCGCCGGCGACAAGGCCCGGCGCAAGGCCTTGCAGCCGACAGCGCGGTTGCTGGCCCGGGGCGTCACCGTCCACCTGTGGACCACCGTGGGAGACGCGGGCCTGGCAGACCTCGACGCGGCCGAAGCGCGGGCGCGTCTCGCCTGCCTGCGGCGCATCGTCGCCGCAGTGCGCAGCGGCGGCGACCGCGCCGGACTGCTGCACCTGGTGCGCTGGCTTGACGACGGCGATACCCGGGTGCGGGCCGCGGTCCTCGACCACCTGGTGCGACTGAGCGACGACAAGAAGGCCTTTGGCGACCAGTGGGAGCTGGCGGACGGCAGAAATTTCCCGCCTGCCCAGGTGACCTGGCGGCTGCGCCGCAGTCTGCGTGACGGCGATCGTGACGAACGCCTTGCCGCCCTGCTGTTCGCATCGAGCCTCAAGGCCGAGGCCTGTTCGGACGCCATCGTCGGCATGCTTATTGATGGCGATCTGATGGTGGCGGATGCCGCCCTCGACACCCTGGGCCACATCGGGGTGAAGCCGGCGCATCTGCCAGTGCTGGTGACCATTGCCCAGGATGCCACCGCCAGTCCGGCGCGGCGCGCGGCCGCCTGTGCGCGCATCGCCAAGCTCGATGGCAACAGCAGCTTGAGCTCCGTCAACGGCACGCAGGTGGTCGATCCACCGACTGCGCAATTCAGCGCGGCAGCCAGCGCCATGGAAGACCTGCTTGCCGACCCGCAGCCCACGGTCTCAGCGGCAGCGGCGGCGGCCCTGGTGGCGATCACCAAGGATCCGTCCAAGCGCAGCGCACTCTATGCCCGCCTGGTGAGGGACGGACGTGATGAGCTGCTGGTTGCGGCGCTGAATGATGAAAGCGAGGTCAACGCGCTTGCCGCCATGATTCCGCACCTGGCGGGCGATGGGCCCACCGCCCTGGCGGTGGCGCGCGGTCTCGGCGCGGCGCTGGAGGGGGATTGGGAGCAGCCACGTACCCTGCGCGCGGCGCTCAAGACCCGGTTGGAGGCGGTGGCTTCGGCCCCAGGAGCAAGCCTTCCCCAGCGCTTGGCCGGCTTGTGCGTCGGGGTCGGCTACGACAGCATGCTCGCCGATTTGCCTGACCTGTCCGAGACGGTGCGCCCCATGGTGTGGCGGGCGCTGGTGGATGGCTGTGCGCGTGAACCGGCCGCGCTCCAGCGGCTGTGTGCACTCGCGGGAGCGGTGCCGGCGGACCAGCGCGATCGCCTCGTGGGTCGGGGATGGCGGTGCGCCGCCCTCGATCCTGCGGTACTCGATGCCATGGTCCAATGTGGCCAGGGCGGTCTCGGCGGGCTGGACAGCGAGGAGTCTTACAGCAGCGATCAGCGCACGCGCACGGTCACGCGCGATGCGCAGCGCATCGTCTTCAGCGGCCGTCGGCGCAGCGGTGCGCATAGCGGCGAGGATGACCTGGACTACCGCTGGGAGGCTCCCGCCGACCTCGCGCCGGCCCCGGATTTCAGTGCGCTGCGCACCGCGCTCGCGGCCATCGACCTCCCCGAGGAGGATCGCCCGGCGCTGCTGCGGGTGCTGGCCGCCTTGGGTGGCGGGGATCCGCCGGTGACGGTCGATGTGGTCAGCAACCTCGATGAGTGGAGCGTGCTCGCGCACCTCCGTCCGGGCCTGCGTGCAGGCGTAGTGGCCATCCTGGAGCAGGCGCCGCGTGGCGCGCTCAGTGCCTATGAACTGCGCGGTCTGCTCCGCCAGGGGGAAGCCGACATGGTGTCGGTGGTGGTCAATGTCTGGCTCACGGCGGACAAGTGGAACCGTACGAATTTGCTGCGCTGGTTGCGTTCTCTGCCGGGTGCGACCGTGCGTCTGCATCTGGAGGTCCTGCTGACCCAGAGCGAGGACCTTCCGGCGAAGGAGGTGTCGGCCCTGCTGCGCCAGGCGGCGCCGGTGCCACTGCCGCTGGCCCTGGTGCTGTTGCGCAGCGGGCGGCTCACCGTGGCGGTGGAGCCCTACACCGATGCCGCCCCGTTGCGCGTGGCCCTCGCGGCTCTGCCGGGCCCCACGGTGCTGGCCCAGGTGGTGGCCCTTAAGCGTCTGCGCGAGGCCGGCCCTGCCGCCTTTGATGTCGTGCTGGCCGAGTTGTGCACCCGGCCTGATCGGGTCGGTGCGGCTTGGCTGCGCACCGGACTCCCGCTCGAACATCTCGGCCGCGAGCCCTACGACCGGGCCTTCGCCGGAAGCGAACCCCACGCCTGGGTGGTGGGCGCGGCGCTGCATCTTAAGGAAGGCACCTTGTCCCCGGCGGATTTCCTGGCCAAGCTGCCGGGCCTGCCCCAGACCGCCCTGGCGGATGCCCTGGCAGCTGCGCAGCGTCGGCTTGATGGCAAAACGGCGGACCAGGGCCCGGCCCTGGCGGCGGTGCTGCGCGAGGTCCCCGCCGGTGATTGCGCGGGGTGGCTTGCGCTGTGTCCGGCGGATGCGGCGGTGGCCGACGCCCTGGCCTTCCGGCTTACCGCTGGTCTTCCGGCGGAACTCATCGCCCCGGCCTTCGCCGCGCGGCTGCGCGCCGACAAACCGGGATGGCGGGCGCTGCTGCCGCGCTGCGACGCGGCCTGTGGCGGACGTCTGGGGGCGCTGCTCGGCGCTGAAGCCAAGTGACGATGCTGGATGCGCCGAGGTACCCCTCGCAACCCCTCCACCGTTTCCTGGTGCGTCGCCTGGCCATCACCTGCCGCCCTCGGCGGCCCCGAGAACCGGCAGTGCTTCCTTGTTTCTAGGGCACCGGATAGCCAGTGAGAGTTTGCAGCTCTGCAGACGTTTTGCTCAGGATCTGCGCGGTGGAAAGGTGCTCCACGTGCAGGTCGAAAAAGAGCCATTTCATGCCATTCCCATGGCGGGGAGGCCAGGGTTTTCCATTGGCATCGAGGGTTTGGATGATCCCCCATTTCCGCATATGGTCCATGTGGACATTCCAAAAGCCGAAACCGCGGTATCGGGCGTCGACCATCAAGAAGGTTGAGCTTTGCATTTCAACAGCTGACCATCGCTTTCCCAGATAGGTGGGCGATCCCGTTACTTTCACATAGTAGCTGTTCGGGGCATAGTCCCCGCGGGCGCCTCCTGAATAATGCCACGGCTCACCAGGGCACTGCAGGAGCTTGGCTGTCATGGTTGCTCCACCTCCTTGGTCGAGGTAATCGCAAATCTGATTATACATATAGGGGCCGCCGCCGCCTTCGGCGGAGGGATTCCGTAGTTGAGGTAGGCACCCATTGTTTTCATTGGCAAATGCGAGTGTCCCCATGCCGGTCTGGCGCAGATTACTTTGACAATGCATGCCGAGGGCCGCGGTCCGCACCGACCCCATTATGGGAAAAAGAATGGCAACCAACAGGGCTATGATGGCGATAACAACCAGGATTTCAGTCAGCGAGAAGCCTCGGCATGACACAAGGTTGATCTTCAGTCGTGCTGAAATGACGGAACGGTTGGATGCACGTCTATTTCTTCCGCGTGCCTGATGGCAGACGTTCTCTCGCCTGCCGTCGATTGCTGCATCAAACAGGAGCATGCAGGAGATTAAATGCGTTGATGTACCCTGCCAACGGAAACACCAGGCCATGGTATGACCGCAGGAGGCCGATGCTTGGGGTGGAATCATGGACAGGAATAAACTGACCCATGATGGGTCTGTAAGTGGTTGGGCTCTGGTGGTTGGGGGACAGCACCGTGCTGCGCCGCTGCGGTTCATCCAATCGGTGCCGGGCAACACCTTTAGAACGCATTGCGGTGCAGTCCCCAACCACCACCCACTAACCACGTTTTTCAACCCAAACGTCGCGGTTGATGGTTCAAAGTTAGTGGTTCATGGTTTCGAGCCACGGTCTTACAGTGCCGGTGACGTTCACCTGTTGGGTACGCGGATACAACGCTGCAACTCACGGTGTCGGAACCATCAACCATCAACTGCGGTTTTCGGGCTCACGGATCATGATGAGCGAGGGTCGTTTTCACCAGGTCATTCGCATGATCGCGGTGCTTGGAGCGCGGATTATGGAGTTGCATCGCGACCGCCTCGGCGAATGGGATCTGGCGCCGGGTGGTGATGCGCCCGTTCCCGCCGCTTAGCCGCAGAACCTGAAGCCCGGTTGCGCCTTCCCCCGGGGCGCATTGGCGCAATGGTGCTGCTATGCCCGAAGATGTGTTGAAACTGCACCGCCTGACCGTGACCCAGCCGGGGGAGCCGCTTATCGCGGCCCTCGCCACCGCGATTCCGGGGCTGACCAAGACCCAGGCGCGGCGGGCGGTCCTGGGCGGCTTGGTGAAAGTCGATGGTGCGGTGGCGGGGGACGCCACTGGAGCCCTCGGCGACACCCATCGCATCGAGGTGGATCTGCGTCATGGGGTCGACCGCGCCTACAAGGCTCGGGTCCATGGGGGCAACGCAGCGATCAGCGAACGCCCGATGGAGGTGCTGTGGTCGGATCACCGCCTGGTGGTGGTCAACAAGGCGCCGGGCATCCTTGCCGCGCCCGGCAAGGCGGATCCGGGCGGCCGGGTCGAGCGCGGCCATGTGCCAGAGCTGCTGCGCCGGATCCTCCATAAACAGGGCCGAAAAATCGGGTTCATGGGCATCATCCACCGGCTCGACAAGGATACGAGCGGCTGCCTGATCCTGGCCTTCGACCACGAGGCCCAGCGCATGGTCTCGGAACAATTTTCGACCCACTCAGCAGCGCGCACCTACCACGCCCTGGTCGAGAACCATCCCCATGGCGACGACGGTGTGATTCGCGGCAAGCAGGGCCGCCGCGACGGCCGCCGCGTGCTGGTGGACGAGGATGAGCCCGGGGTCGAGGCGGTGACGCGCTGGAAGGTGCTCAAGCGCTACCCCCTGGGCACTGCGATCGAAGCCACCCTCGAAACCGGTCGCACCCACCAGATCCGCGTCGCCCTCAACAGCCTCGGCTGTCCGGTGTGGGGTGATCGGGTCTATCGTGATCGTCGCTGGCGCGTGCCTGCCGCCCAGGCCCCGCGCCTGATGCTGCATGCGCACAAGCTTGCCTTCGATCATCCTGATGACGGCCGCCGGGTTGAGGTGGTTGCGCCGATACCGCCGGTGTTCGGCGAGTTCGCCGCGGTCTTGGACAAGCCTGCCCTCCGTACTTCGTGACCGGCGCCCGTCCCCTCCCTTGGTCGGTGGTGGGGTGCGCCCTGGCGCTCACCGCGCTGGGCGTGGCGACGGTCACCAGCGCCACCCTTGAAAGCACCGGGATCGGCCGACTAGCCTGGCAGCAGGGGTTGTGGTGGCTGGTCTCGCTGGCGGTGATGGCGGTGGCTATGTGGGTGCCATGGGCGGTGTGGCGTTCGGCGGCGGTGGGACTGTACATAGCCGCCTTGGTCGGGCAGCTCGCCATGATGGCCTTGGCGGGCACGGCGCTGGTGCCCCTGATCAAGGGTCAGGCCAATTGGCTGGTGTTTGGCCCGGTGTCGGTCCAGCCGGTGGAGTTCGTAAAAATTGCGGCGCTGCTCATGTGCACCGTGTTGATCACCGGCACCGGTTTTGACGCGCGGCGCTTCGCCCATGTCATTCTCGCGCTGGCGGTGGCCGGGGTACCGGCGTTGATCACCATGAAGAATGATCTCGGCAGCGCGCTGTGCTTCCCGGGCATGGTGCTGGGGTTGTTGGTGGCGGCGGGCATGCGCCTGCGTCACCTGGCGATCCTCGCCGTGGCCACGGCGGTGCTGCTCGCCGCGGGCATCGCCATGCTGCCGAAGGAAGGGCCCAAAAGTTATCAATACAAGCGCATCCAGGCGTGGCTGCATCCCGAGGATTATGCCCTCACCGAGGCCTACCAGACGCAGCGCGCGTTGGCCTCGATTGGTAGCGGCCAGGTGCTCGGGAAGGGGTGGGGCGAGGGCGATCTCAACCGCCTGGGCTGGATTCCTGAGAAGCATACCGACTTGATCGCCGCGGTCCTCGGTGAGGAACTCGGCCTGCTTGGCTGCCTGCTGCTTCTCGGCCTGCTCACCGCCCTGGCCTGGAGCTGCCTGCTGGCCGCCGGCCAGAGCCGCGATCCCACCGCCCAGGCCTACCTCGCCGGCTGGGTCGGCCTGACCATGGGGCAGGCGGCGATCAATCTCGCGGTGGTCACGGGACTGATGCCGGTGACCGGCGTGACGCTGCCGTTCATGAGCTATGGCGGATCGAGCCTGGTCGCCTGCCACCTCGGCCTTGGGCTGGGGTTGAGCGCGGTGCGCGGCGTGCGCTAACCGCATCCCGCCTTGTTCCGGCGCCCCCGGGCGATGAGGTGACCGCCCATGCGCTTCATCGGCAATAGCGGCGAAGGCGGTGGTGGCGGTCGGCGTGGCCGGGGGGCGGCCGCTGCGACTCCGGGGTGGGGCGTGGTCCTGCGCGAGTCCGCCGGGTTGGTGCGTGAGCATCGCGGTCGGCTGCTCACGGGCCTCGGCCTGCTCGCTGTGAGCCGCCTGGCCTCGCTGGTGCCGCCGGCTGCCGCCGGCTGGCTGCTCGACCGGGTGGTGCGCCTGGGTCACCATGAGGAGCTGCCGTGGCTGGCGCTGGCGGTGGTCGCCGCGACCCTGGTCCAGGCGGCCAGCGGTTTCGTCCTCTCGCAACTGCTCGGTGTGGCCGCCCAGCGTGCCATCCACGAGTTGCGCCTCCTGCTGCACTGGCATGTGCTGCGCCTGCCGGTGGCGCGTTTCGATGCCACCCAGAGCGGCCAGCTGGTGTCGCGGGTGATGACCGACGCCGAGGGTCTGCGCAATCTGGTGGGCAACGGCATCGTGCAGTTGGTGGGCGGACTGCTCACCGCGCTGACCGTGTCCCTCATCCTGCTCTGGCTCAATTGGCTGCTCACCGTGGTGGTGGCGGGCATGCTGCTGGTGTTCGCTGGGGTCACCGCTGTGACCCTCAACCGTCTGCGCCCGGTGTTCCGCCAACGCAGTCAGGTCCAGGCCGAGATCACCGGACGCATGACCCAGGTGCTGGGCGGCATCCGCGCGGTCAAGGCCTACGCCGCCGAGCCCCGTGAGCAGGCGGCCTTTCGCAGCGGTGCCGAGCACCTGTTCGGCCTCATCCGCACCACCATCACCGGGTTCTCGGTGCTCACCGCCCTGGGCACGCTGGTCATCGGTGGGGCCTCGGCGGTGCTGGTGCTCATTGGCGGACACGCGCTGATCGACGGGGCGATGACCCCGGGGCAGCTCTTCAGCTATGTGATGTACGTCGCATTGATGACCGCGCCGGTATTGCAGATCGCGGCCGTCGGCACGCAGCTCACGGAGGCCTTCGCCGGCCTTGACCGGGTGCGCGAGCTGCGCGCCCAGGCCACCGAGGATGCGGACGCTGGCGGGCGCGTGCCCTGTCCACCGCTGCGCGGTGCGGTGCAGCTCGATGGCGTGGTGTTTGGCTATGACCCGGTGCGGCCGGTGCTGCACGGCATTTCACTCAGCGCGGAGCCTGGCCAGACCATCGCCCTGGTCGGACCGAGCGGTTCCGGCAAGACCACCCTGGTGTCGCTGATCCTGGGCTTCCACCGGCCCCAGGCCGGATGCATCCGCCTCGACGGCCACGACCTCGCCGGCATCCGCCTCGACAGCTACCGCCGCCAGCTCGGCGTGGTGCTCCAGGACAACGTGGTGTTCGACGGCACGGTGCGCGACAATCTGGTGTTCGCTCGGCCCGATGCGACGTTGCCCCAGTTGGAGGCCGCCGCGTCGGCCGCTGCTGCACTGGGATTCATCACCGCCCTGGAACGCGGCTGGGATACGGTGGTGGGGGAGCGCGGGGTGCGGCTGTCCGGAGGGCAGCGCCAGCGCCTGGCCATCGCCCGGGCGCTGCTGGCGGATCCACGCATCCTGGTGCTCGACGAGGCCACCAGCTCCCTCGACAGCGAGAGCGAGGGTGAGGTCCAGGCGGCCCTTGCCCGGCTGCGCTACGGGCGCACCACGTTCGTCATCGCCCATCGCTTGAGCACCATCCGCGCCGCTGACCAGATCCTCGTGTTGGAGGCAGGTCACATCGTCGAGCGCGGCAGCCACGACCAGCTATTGGCGGTAGGGGGGCTTTACCGCCGCCTGCACGATCGCCAGGCCGGTCTGGTGGCGGAGCGCTTTCGCAATCCCGGCGAAAGCTGACTCACAGCCGCCCGCGGCACCGTGCCTGTCCGCAGGCGCAGAGCATGCCACCGGGATGCTGGGTGATGCGGTAGTCCACGGTCAGCTCGTTCCCGACGGCAATGGCTCCACGGCTATAGACTTCGACCCGTTGCCGGAACACGCGCAGATAACAGGTGGCTGCGCAGGCATGGTTGAGGTGACGGAACGCATTGCCGTTCGTGCAATCGAGGGCCCAGCCGTCATCGAGTTCGACCAAGAAGATGAGGGCGCGTTGGCGTTGTTCGCGGAGTGCTGACCGAGTGCGGACGAGCACGCCGCTGACCTCGCCAAGCTTGCAGCGGCCAGGCACCGGGTGCATCGTGAACACGCCTTGGCCATGGATGCGGCTGCGCCGCACCGCCACCGGAATCACGTGAATTCGCCCAGTGCGGCGCGTTGCAATTCGGTACACATGTCACGGAACAACGAGACGCGCTGCTTCGCCGGAATGGCATGGTACTGGTCAGCGGTCCAGTCGGCCCGGAAGCGACGGGCATGGCGGGCGTAGGCCACTCCAATCAACAGCAGGGCTTCGGCATGGCGGTCGGCAAACACCGAGAAGTCATTATGGTGGCTGAGGCAGAAGCGCATGCGGGAGGGTCGGTGGTCAACCCGTCGTGAGCGCGTGGTGCCGTCTGCCGATTTGGGTGCCGCAAGGTGAAGCCCGCTGTCGAGTGCGGTGAGCATCGCTGCGGCCTGACCTTGTCGGCTGTCATCAAGCGCGGGCACGAATAGCGCCTCCGCAGGCAACGAAGTCGCCGGACCGGGAATGGATTCACTGAGGATGAAGAAGGTGTGAGCCTGGAGGTTCTCACAGTAGGTCCGGACCTTGGCCCACATCAACATGGTCTGTTGGGGCAGCGCCCCAACCGCAGGCACTGAGATGAAAACCCCAACCCGAGGGTATTCGACCCGGGCACGGAATTGGACTACTGGATAACGCAGTTTGCCATCAGGCCCGGTGAACGGCTCACCCTTGCGGTACAGTGCCATCTCGCGGATCTCGCCCTGGGGCGGGATCGATAACGTGATCTCGGGTCGCCAGGCGGCAGGTGAAGCGTTGAAAGTGATGTGCTGGTTCAGAGGGCGTGCACCGCCGCGGCGAGCTCTCCGGCGCGCTGCGCGACCACCTTGGCCAGGTCACGCGCCTTGCCATGGCGTTCAATCAGGCGGACCAGATGGCTGCCGACAATGGCGCCGTCGCTGACCTTGGCAGCGGCGGCGGCGTGGTCGGGGTTGGAGATGCCGAAGCCGACGCAGACCGGCGCGGAGCAGGAGGCCTTGAGCGCCTTGACCTGGGCGGCGAGGTCCTTGGGCAGCTCAGAGCGTTCGCCGGTCACGCCCAGGCGGCACACATAATACAGGAAACCCCGGCTCTGCTCCGCAAGGTAAGCGCGGCGGACGGTGGTGGTGGTGGGCGCAGCGAGACACACGGTGGCCAGTCCGCCGGCGCGCAACTGGGTGAGGACCGTGGGGTCCTCTTCCGGCGGCAGGTCGAGCAGCAGCACGCCATCGGCTCCGGCGGCGAGGGCATCCTTGGCGAATTTCTCGACCCCGTAACGCAGCACCGGATTGAGATAGGTAAAGAACAGCAGCGGCACCTGGGAGCGGATGCGGATGCGCTTCACCGCCTCGAACACCGTCTTGACCGAGGCACCGCTGGACAAGGCGCGCTCGCAGGCGGCTTGGTTGGCGGGCCCATCAGCCATTGGATCGCTGTAGGGAATGCCCAGTTCGATGATATCCACGCGCTTGGCGGGGTCGCTCTGCTCGGCCATCTCGACCACCAATTCAACCGTGGCATCAAGCGTCGGGTCGCCGGCGCAGAGATAGACGATGAAGGCTTTCTTGCCTGCGGCTTGCAACGCGGCGAAGCGTTGGCTGATGCGGTTGTCGGCGGGCACATCGCTGGCCGCGGCCTTGGGGGCGACGGTAGGCTTGGCGGCGGACTTGGGTGCGGTGCGGGCGCTCATGAGTTCAATGCGAAGCCTTCGATGCGGGCGATCTCGGCCACATCCTTGTCTCCACGACCGGAGACATTGAGGATGATGATCGCGTCCTTGGGGGTGCGCTTGACGACTTCGTGCAGCATGCCGACGGCATGGGCGGATTCGAGAGCGGGGATGATGCCTTCGGCCTCGGCCAGCATGCGCACACCGCGTAAGGCGGCGGCATCGGGACAGCGCAGATATTCGGCGCGCTTCTCGTCGCGCATCCAGGCGTGCTCCGGTCCGATCGAGGCGTAATCCAGCCCGGCGGACACCGAATGGGTGCCCACCACCTGGCCGTCGTCGTTCTGCAGGA